>CALDHR010000323.1 GCA_937898585.1 uncultured Oligoflexia bacterium | reverse complement strand
TTTTGGTATAAGATGGATTTTTCTTTTAGCGACTCTCTTTTTTTAGAAGGTCTTATGCGCGGCTATGAGACATTAGATTTATTGGCCTCTTTTTTCTTCTCTTCCATCGTTCTAAAATCTTTCAATGAACTCAATAAAGAAGGTGAAATAAAAATCACAGAGAGTAAAAAATCGCGCTTGGCCCTCTATAGTTCCATCTTTGCTGTTTTTCTCTTGGCCATTATTTATATCGGGATTTCTCTCGTGGCCTCTTCCAATAGTGAGTTACTCACAGGTCTTGGCAAAGGGCAGCTCTTGGGGCGTTTGGCCATTAAGTTTCTTGGCCCCTTTGGTGCTCTGCTTAGTATTACCTCGGTGATTTTGGCCTGCCTAACGACGGCCATGGCCCTGGTGAGTGTTTTTTCTGATTATCTTCATTTTGAATTAACGAAGAAAAAAATTTCTTACAATAAGGCCTTGATCTTCACGACAATTTTTACATTTTTTCTCTCTAACTTAAGCTTTGATGCTCTCCTCAATTTAATTTATCCTGTGCTTCAAGTCATCTATCCGGCCCTCATCGTTCTCTCTATTTGCAATATTCTCTATTCTAAATTTTCTTTTTCTATGGTGAAGATACCTTTTTATGGAACGCTGCTTATAGCATTCATCTATCGGGTTTTCTTTGCATGAACAATAATCTTCGCTTGGCCTTGACCTGGTTTCTTCTTCACTCCGTTGTTTCTAACTTCAACGATATTTTGATGAAGTTTTTGGGGAAAAATATCAGTTTTTGGCAGGTTTCCTTTCTACGTTTTAGCTTTGCCTTTATTATCCTCATCCCCTTCGTTTTTAGGGCAAGCATTAAAACAACGAAGTTAATGCCGCAACTTCTACGCTCTCTCTTGCTTTTTATAGGCATCGTTAGTTGGTGCTACGGACTTCAAGGAGTGGCCCTCTCTGTTGCAACACTCATCACTTTTATGCTTCCAGGAATTGTTCTTATTTTGGCGCGCGTGATGCTCAAAGAAAAAGTCCCTCTTTCTCGCTATATTGTGACTCTTGTAGGACTTTTGGGAATAGCTATTAGTATTGGGCCAACAAAAAATACATTTAATCCGCACTCGCTTATTTTGCTTCTCTCTACTTTTACTTTTGCCTTCTTAGATGTGCTGAATAAAAAACTTATTATTGAACACGAAACACTTTTTTCCATGGTTTTCTATTCTTCCCTTGGAACCATGATTTTATCCAGCTATCCGGCCCTCTCTGTTTGGGTTCCTCTAACCCTTAAAGATTACGGTCTTTTTTTTCTTTTGGGTTTAGGCGCTAATTTAATTCTCTATTTTTCCTTGAAGGCCTATGAATTAGTTGATGTCTCGCGCTTGGCCCCTTTTCGCTACTTAGAACTCGTTGTGTCATTATTGATGGGTTATCTTGTTTTCGGAGAAGTGCCTCTCAGTCATGAGTGGTGCGGCGCGCTTGTGGTGGTTCCCAGTATGATTTACTTGAGCTATAGTGAATCTTGATTTTAATTACGATACATACACAAGTAAGAAGGCCAATTCATGTCGTCTCTGTTGGAACTTTATCCCGATAGCTTTGTTCATCTTCATCTTCATACACAATACTCTCTTTTAGATGGTGCTATTCGCGTAGGCGATTTAGTTAAGCGTGCACGAGAGCTAGGGATGCCTGCTGTTGCTCAGACAGATCATGGTAATATGTTTGGTGCCATTGACTTCTACAAGCAAGCGCGAAGGGAAGGGGTGAAACCAATTTTAGGAAGTGAAATTTATTTTTCACCAGGATCGCGTTTTGAAAAGAAGGCGCCTAAAAAAACAAAATTGCTGGCCTCGCAAGATGCGATGGAAGGAAGACATCAAATTCATCATCTCGTCTTATTGGCCAAAAATCTCAAAGGTTATCAGAATTTATGCCAGCTTCTTTCTAAGGCCTACTTAGAGGGGTTTTATTATAAACCGCGCACAGATGCTGACTTGCTCAAAGAATTTTCGGAGGGAATTGTTGCCACTACGGCCT
>CALDHR010000322.1 GCA_937898585.1 uncultured Oligoflexia bacterium | reverse complement strand
TAATTATCCCAAATGGTGGAGCTTGCTGGTCTTTCTGATCCTATTCAAGAGCTTTGTCGGAATTTGATTAAAGGAGACGAAGAGGGATCTTCCACCAAAGGTTAATTATTTAATGAAATTCTTTTTCTCTTTTACACTGTTTCTTTTCACCTCTCTTTTCTTAATGGCCAATGACAACCAAACAGAAGATGGAGGCCTAAGAAATGACCATCAAGGCTCCACCATTTGGGATAATTATGGAGGAATAACAAGTGTTAATTTTCAGCAAGGTCAAATTCGCTACCCTAACAATAAGAAAAGATCCATCTCACAAAGAGACACCTTCTTAATTACAGTTCGGCCCTCTCAATGCTAGCGAAAGAAAATTACTAGAGAAATTCAAAAAGGCCTCTTCTCCTGAGGAGCATAGAACAATTTTAGAGGTGGCCTACCCTGCAAGAGGTATCCTTGCTTCCACTTATCACATCATTGGATCTCATCTTTTTGATGAAGTGGGGCCATCTCTCCAGACCTTAAAAGAAATTTTTCTTTTTCTTAATGATAAAGAAGAGAGAAAAAATATTCTCACTGAGGCAGATAAAAAGAAAATACGACAAATTTTAAAAAAGAAAATGTTTCCCTCTAAATTTGATGGGCGGAATCTATCAGGTGACAAAAAAAGACTTTACGCTGAAATTATTGCTCTATACGGAAAATTAGATTCTTCTTTTTCAACAATGCAAATAAAAATTCCTGGTAGAGAATTTACACCAATTAATTTTCTTCAATGTCATCCTCTCCAGCTTGCGGAGCTTTCTGATCCTATTCAAGAGCTTTGTCGGAATTTGATTGAAGGAGACGAAGAGGGATCTTCCGGACAAAGATCTCATTGAGCTTGTCCTTGAAGAAAAACGCTTTTTGTTAAATCATCAATCCAGCTTTCACTTTCAAGAATAACATCATCAAAAGAATTATACACATAGAGAGAGAGAAATCCTTCACGTTGAAGTTCCTTGTAAACTTCTTTGAAAAGATTTACTAAATTCAAATAAGTCTTATCTGTTTGAAATTGATAGAGATCAAACTTGAAGATAAGCTGAAAAATATTTTCTTTAAGCATAAAAGCAAAGTGATAATTCGTTTTCTTTTTGTCATAGTGAGTAAGAAATTCTCTTCGATAAGAAACGGCCTTTACAATAACCTCTTTCATTATCTCTTTTTCCCAATGAGAAAAGCCTTCTTTTTTATCTTTCATATTCCAATAATTTAAATGAAGTGAACTGCGAAGCGCTTCTACATAAGGATAATGGGCCCGTTGAAAATAACCAATTTCATAATAATCTGTTATAGGTGAATACCAGCCACGGTTAAAAACCTCGTCGTCTACGAGATTTCCTTTCATCTCTTCCCTTACGGCCATCTCTTCATCTTTAAGCTTATTTTCTGGTTTGGCCCAAAACTCTCGTGCAAACCGAGATGCCTCTTCCTGCGAAAATCCTTGCGCTAAAAAATCATTGCGCTTATCGCGCCAATTTTTAAAATGAACCATCTCATGTTTTAGAGAACTTAAGAAATAGGGTGAATGGACATTGGCATAGATAAGAGGAATGCCATTATCCGCGACATAAAATGAAGCGTTAACAGAGTTATTTGTCCACTCATCTTTCTCCTTGTTGTAATCTTCGACAATAAGGAGTCGTCCTTTTTCGCTTTTTAACTCACTTAGTATTTTTGTAATTTCTAAATGATCAATGGCCACCAACTCTCCCGTTATGTGCCGCTCAATATCTTCGTCTCCTTGCTTATAGCGCCGGATAATTTTTTCCAGAGATTTATCTTCCCTGATTTCTACAAATTCTTCTCGTTCCTCTTCACTCACAGGGGCAAGAAGTTTCTTCGTCAAATCAAGGGGAAGAAAATTAGAAAAAAGAACTTTTAGATAAGGTGCTAAGTTCATATAGGGAAGAAACTCATCATCAAGAAGATCTGACTTTATTCGCTCTAATTCTTTTAGGTATTGTTTTGTCTTAATACGTCCTTTACCAAAATGGCGAGTCAGACTCATAAGAGGAGAATAGTCTCTTCCTAAAACATCCATCAAAGAGCGATGATTTTCGCGAAACAAATCAAGCTCACTGTCCTTGATTTCATACCCCATCGTTAAGCGATGAATAAAGCTACTCCACTGCTGGATAAAAAAATCCAACGTCACTCTTTTTGAATGAGGTAAATAGGTAATAGGGTTATAAATAGGAAGAAGAGAGTTTAAAAAAGAAGAATAATCTTTTACTTTATCGTCACTCAAAACAACTAAAATCCCATATCCGCCGCCAGCAGAAGTATTTGTCTTAGATTTGTTCTCACTGGCCACACGTAAAAGAATGGACTGGTGTGGAGCAAAGACATCACCTTTTTCATCCATCATGACAAAAATACGAAGATCCACCACTTGAGGAAAAAAATAGCGATCTTTTGAAACTCCTTGTCCACGAGCGACAGGTTTAAACTCTTGAATAAGCCAGCGAGAGGGATCTTCCTTTAAAGTAGTCATCACATCTCGAATGGACTCCTCTTTCATATCTTTGAAGATATAAACTTTATCTCCTCCCGAGCTATCCGTGGCCTTTACCACATATTTTTTTAATTCAGAAAAATCTTCTAATTTTAAAAATACAATTGATCCGTTTTTCAACTTGTTTCTATCTTGACAGGCTTTGCCTAACCTATTTCTCCAATCCCAAACCCCTGCTAC
>CALDHR010000321.1 GCA_937898585.1 uncultured Oligoflexia bacterium | reverse complement strand
GTTCTTCGTATTAAATAATTTTTATTTGGCGATTCGTATAATCTCGTTTGCGCCTACAAGGTGATAGCTATGAGGCCATTGCCGCTAGAGGCGGCGGGATTCTCTCTTCGGTGAAAAGTTTTATAGAGACAAGTGATGAAGATCTTCTCTCGCTGGCCAAAAAGAGAATCGAAAAAATGCAACGTCTTGGCGTTCATACCATTGAAATTAAAACGGGCTACGGGCTCACTCAAGAGCAAGAAGTGCGGGCCATGAGGCTTCTTTATCAATTAAAAAAAGAAGTTACACCCGCTGTCTCACTTTTATTGACTTATCTTGTCCACGCTCTTCCTCAAGAATACAAAAAGCGGCCAAGCAGTGATTATGTTCATGAAGTAGGCATCCCGGCCCTTGATGAAATGCTAAAACTTGGTCTAAGGCCCGACTTCGTGGATATTTTCATGGAAGAAAACTATTTTGATAAAGAAGCGGTGGATGCTTTTTTTAGTAAAGCACAAAAAGAGAATATCCCGCGCAAAATTCACTGCGATGAATTTAATGATCTTGAAGGGGCCCATCTTGCGGCCACATGGGAATGTGTTAGCGCCGATCATCTTCTGGCCACCAGTAAAAAAGGATTTACTCAATTAGCTCAAAGTAATACCACCGCCACCATTCTTCCTGGGACGGCCCTTTTTCTCGATAAACCCATGGCAAAAATCTCTTCTTTTGTAGAGGCCGGTGGCCGTCTTTCTCTTGCTTCAGACTTTAATCCCGGCTCCTGTCATTTTTCTAACCTTCTTGGCATCGCTCAAATTAGCAATGTGAAGCTCAAACTCAATATGGCGCAGTTTATCGCCAGCATCACTTACAACGCCGCCAGGGCCTTAAATTTAGAAGATAGAGGGTTCTTGCAAGAAGGGATGAGAAGCTCTTTTTTACATTTTAAAAAGAAAAAGCTCCTTCACCTTCTCTATGATTGGTAGATATAATAAGCAACCATAATCATCGGTGATCAACCTAAGCTCATTAACCCTATCTTAAATAAAAAATTTCATAAAAATTTAAAGA
>CALDHR010000320.1 GCA_937898585.1 uncultured Oligoflexia bacterium | reverse complement strand
ACGATCATTTGGCCAACCTCAATTTAAAGAAAAATAAAGGTGATAAGAAAAATAGAAAATTTCGCTATTCTGTTATTATGTTTCCTAAGTTATCCGAGAGGATGTTTCATTATAAGGCCATGAAGGATATTCCTGTTATTCAATTGGCGGCATCCCATCGCGGTTTTTTTAATAACTACTATGAAAGTCCTAATGGTTATCGCCATCAGGCCGTTGAAGGAGTGACCACTCTTTTTTATCTTACAGATGAAGGGAGAATTTACTATCAAGATCCATGGCTTCTTCATTACGGTTATGAAATTGCTTCCCCTGATAACGACACCGCCTTTATCAAGGCCGTCTCGGCATCGGCTTCAACTCTTCTCGTTCTAGATGATAAAGGTCGAATGTGGACAAGGCTCTTCGACTTTGATATTAGAGGAGACAATCCTTATTTTCATCTTGTCGGTGTTTATGCCGACGAAGATACTCCTTCAACTGATCCCAGACGGCAACTTCGCGATGTCTCTTCTTGGCAAGAAGTTGAACTTCCCAGCTGGGCAGAATCTCTCACCAGCGCTATTTCTATTTTTCAAACAGGTGAAGGAAATGATGCTCGAGAATTAAGGATAGAAGGAATTTTCGAAGGAAAAATCGGATACTTCAAAAAAGAGATAGCACAAAATGTATCGGGGTGGGTCTTCTTTGAAAGCAATTATAAAAAAGAACTTGAAGGAGAAAACCTTCTCTCTTTTCATCACAAAGTTAATGAATCAAGAGCAGAAGACTACGATATAAGTTTTCATAATATTAAAGAAATTAAGCGCGGAAAGGTATTTAACTATTACTTTGATCTCAATCCTGCTTCCATCTCTTTTGGAAAAAAAGGAAAAGCAAAACTCTATACTTATGGTGGCGTGATGCACATGCTCTTTAATAATAAAAAAAGTTACATGGGCATTTTGGAATTTAATGATGACGAAAAAGTTTTTGTCCACATTAAAGTAAACTCCAAAAAGAAAAAAATAAAACTTCATCGCATTAAAGGAAAAGATTTTATCTCTTCTTTGCTCTATAATCCCAATAAGAGAGTTTATCGAGAGAAATAAAAAATGGGCAACAAATTACAAGACATCATTAATACTCCTCGGGTCAATGAAATTATGATCAATGGCCCAGAGGAAATCTTTATTGAAAAAAATGGCCAGATGATTCAGGTGGCAGAAAAAGTCACTCCTGAAGAAATCCAGCAACTAGTTGCCCTTCTCCTCAAAGAACTCAATAAATCTGCTGATAAAAATAAAGATGAATATATTATCGAAGGACAAATTTCTTCTCTTGGCCGTGTTAATATCATTTTCCCTCCTCTTGTACTAAACGGTCCTGTCATTACCATTCGCAAGTATTCACAAAAAATTGAAAAAATTACTTCTGAGACAACCATGTTTGGTCTCACTCCTCAAACGGCCATTTTTCTTAAGCACCTTATTAAATCTCGTTTTAATATTCTCTTAAGTGGGGGGACCGGAACAGGAAAAACAACTCTCCTCAATATGATGATAGATTCTATTCCTCTTTCTGAGCGAATTATTACCATTGAAGACACCAGAGAATTACAAAAGACATTGCCCAACATTGTTCAGCTTTTTACATGCGAAGGTATTCATATCACTCATCCTATATCCATGATGGATTTAGTTAAAAATGCACTCCGCATGCGTCCTGATCGTATCATTATCGGAGAAGTCCGCGGTGTAGAAGTGGCCACTTTTCTTCAGGCCACCAATACCGGTCATGATGGTAGTATGTGTTCTATCCATGCTAGTAGCGCTATTGAGGCCATCAAGAGAGTTGAAATGCTCTACATGATGAATAAATTAGAAATCCCTCTTAAGGCCATTAGAAACCAAATTAGTATGGGCATCCACTTTATTGTTCAACTGACTCGAACAAAAAACTTTGAGCGCAAAATTGAAAAAATTATTGAAATTACGGGGATTGAGGGTGATCAAATTCTCACTCAGACGATTGCTGAGTTAAAAGGGTCTATTCTTACGCTAACGGGTATTGTTCCTCAGAGGATAGATGAGCTTGTGGCACAAGGGCTCCCTGAAGGTTTTTTTCGCTAGGCAGCTTGCTGATTTTTTGCTGAACGAACAAACATAAATTTTTTAATAAGATCAAAGCTCTCTTCTTGTGAATTAACAGGATTGGAAAAATCAAACTTTTTAAGATTTTCAATAATCTCACTATTAAGATCTTCTTCTTTAATAAAGTCCATCGTCCACTGAGGAAAGATTCTTTTTTCAATTTTGTCATTAAAAAGAATTGTAATCATCTTGTGACGATTATCCATCATTATGTTAGAGAAAATATTCTTAATGTCGTCATATGCTCCTTCCAAACATTGCAAAAAAAATCCATTTCGATAAAGCAACATCCCTGTCACATTACATCCTTCATTTTTTTGTCTGGCCTTTTTCAAAAGGGCCATAAGCTTGTCTTCGCTCATCTTAGAACTTTCCCTGCTACAATAAATTAATGAATGCATATTTTTTCCCTCTTAAATTAATTAACATTTCTTTCCTTGGTACATACATCGAACTTTTTGAATGTCGCCTTTCGATAAACTCATGGGAAGTAATCGTGTAGTCATTGACTTCATGAAGTTTTTTATTTTCTTTTTTTTGTAAGAGAAAGAAAATCCCCCTGTTATTTTTGCTCCAGTTGAATTTCCATAATGCATGATGGAGTCATAATCATATTTCCCATAAAGTTTTTTATTATTTTTCTTAAACTGACTTCTGAACTGCTTCTCAATATTACACCACTTCACATCAATATATTTATCGCGATCACTTCGATTGTGTTCATGAGAAAGTCCAATCAAATGACCTATTTCATGCAGAGCAATGCTAAAATCTAACGGCGGATAAAGAGCACGGCTCATTCCTAAAACTTGTCTTCCACCAGATCTCCCGACGTAACTAAATCCACCAAAAAAAACACGCTCTGTATCGATAAAATCCACATAATCTTGATGTTTTTCGCGATTATAAGGCACAAATGTAACCGCTCCTTTTGTTTTTTTAGACCACATTTTCATGGCGGCCTTTATAACAGGAGTTCTTAATTTAGAAATACCAGAGCTGATCTTGTAAGGAATAATTCCCTTCTCCCATAATCTGCTATTCATCCTAAAGGAAGAAGACAAAAGAATATCCCCTCCGTGAA
This sequence comes from uncultured Oligoflexia bacterium, assembly GCA_937898585.1. GTDB lineage: Bacteria > Bdellovibrionota > Bacteriovoracia > Bacteriovoracales > Bacteriovoracaceae > CALDHR01. Next base: position 1,533 of record CALDHR010000320.1, on the reverse strand, counting down.
CTTCGTAAGGAACCCCATCCACTTCAACTTGAAGATTTGAGTAAGATTGACTTTGATTTTTAAATAATGTTTTTCCCGCTACTTCGGGGTACTCCGACTCCGGACGACACTTAGAGTGATTTTTCTTTCCTATGGCCATAAAAGAAAAAAAGAAAAAGAAAGCATAAAATACTATTTTCACGAAATACTCCTCTGTGCTATTTCTCATCGGATAATTGATGAAAATCTTTAACTTTATCTTTTTTCCATAAAAGGCCTTATTTCATGACAAACTCCGTTTGCCCCTGCCGTCTTCTCGAAGAAAAAAAAATCCCTTACACTAAATGCTGTGCCCCTTTTCATCTCAAGGAAAAACAGGCCAGCAATCCAGAAGAGTTAATGCGTGCACGCTACTCGGCCTTTTCCAAAGGCGATATCAATTTCCTCATGGAAACACTTCACCCTTCTAAGCGCAGTGACGTTGAAGAAAGTGATTTGCGCGAATGGGCCGAAAATTCAACATGGACAGGATTGGAAATTGTTAAAGCAACGAACTCAACCGTTGAGTTTAAAGCTCATTATGAAATGAAAAATGAGCAATACATTCACCATGAACTCAGTGAGTTTCGAAAAGAAGAAAATATCTTATATTTTTACGATGGAAAACTTCAGCAAGGACCTGTTGTGCGAACATCACCTAAAGTTGGCCGTAATGATCCTTGCTCTTGTGGATCAGGCAAAAAATTCAAAAAATGCTGTAACGCATGACCTTTTTTAAACAAATTTAATTTGTTGACTACTTTCGTCCGATAGGAGCTCTGAACACCTAAAAAGTAAAACGGAGAGCTTCATCATGAAACTTATGCGACGACGAAAAAAATTATTGGCCACGTTCTTAAGTTTTGTCCTTATGGCCACGATAGGCATAAATTGGCAAACGCGCTCACAAGACAAAACCCTTCCGTCTATGCGAAATCTGGATAATCAAACTCCAGCACTTCATCATCAGGCAGGAATTCGAGTCGCCAAAAAACCAACGCAGGCCTTGCGCGGTAGTGATCAAACCACTATCAAAGCAATGGCGTCATGCTCTAGTCCAACGGGAGCACACTATTATGCCTCTGATAGAGAAAAAGGGAGTAGAAATTATGATGAATGTATGGAAAATTCCTCTTTTAGTCAGCAGGACGTTTTAGGCAACGATCATAAAAAAAATGTGGGAGTGCAGTTAACCATTCCTCTCCAATAATAAAATAACAGGTGGGCATTGTGAGCGATCATCAATCAGCAAAAAAACCAGACTACTTTTCAAGTGCAGAAATTGGTCAACTAGACGAATTCTATAAACAATACCAAAAAGACCCTGACAGCGTTGATGCTTCTTGGAGACGCTTTTTTGAAGGACTGGATTTCGCCCTTCACTACGGTATGGGAAAAGAGACCTCTTCTCCTTTATCACAAAGTGCCTCTGCCCCTGTGGCCTCTAATACGGTCTCGAAAGAAATTGCTGTTCGAAATTTAATTTTTCATTATCGCTCTTATGGTCATCTTTAT
>CALDHR010000319.1 GCA_937898585.1 uncultured Oligoflexia bacterium | reverse complement strand
GCTTTCTATTTTAGCGACTCACTTTCCTAAAATTACATCGCTCGAAGAAATGGAACCTGCTCTTTTTAAAAATTATAAAGTGACAGTTGTCAAAGAAGAGAACAAAAAAATTGTCTATCCTTATCGCTTAGAAGAAGGGGCCTCAGATCAGCAGATTGCTCTTGATATTCTCGAAGAAGAGGGATTTGACGATGACTTCTTAGATCGCGCTAAAGATATTGCAGGTAATCGCTAATTTTTTTGCTGAAGAAATTTTTTTAAGTTAGGTCCCATTTTCAATTTCATATTTGCTCGCGAGACAAAATTGAAATTGGGGCCTACATTGATTCCAATAAGACTAATTCCTTTAAAATAATCTTTGTGTTTTGTCTCTAAAATCAAGTCTTCACTCACAAAAAAATCTGTAAAAAGAGTAGGTGTGAGAAGGGTTGTGATTCCAAGTGAAGGAATGAGCGTTAGTCCTCCAAGTGTTAAAGATAAAACGCCAGGGGCATACAAAGATCCTAAAATAATGGTTCCGCTAAAGAGTGTGGCCGTTCCCATTAAACCAAGTCCAAGACCGATGCCAAAAAGAGAGTTAGCTGTGGCCATAAGGGATGTTGTGTAGATAGTTTTAAAAGGGGAGAAAGATTTACCGCTGAGAGTAGAGCCATCCAGGTGAAAAAGGGATGTAGGCATGCGAGGCATATCTTTGTCTTTTTGGTGGCGGTTAGGTTCTTCATAGACGTTGTCGGGAATGACAACAATAAGTCTTTGGGCCGATAAATTTAAATTGAGTCCGTGCTGAGAGAAGTTTCCCGTAAAGGCCTTTTGAATTCGAACAGAGGCATTCGTTTTGGGATTAATAATAGACGCGCTAAAAGAGATTTTTTTCTTGGCATTGTAGATGGCGGCCTTATCAAAGACCCAGTTTCCAATGAGAAATCCTTTAATGGGAAGGTTTCCTTCTTTGTCTAGTCCATATCTTTTTTCAATATTGTCGATAATTTCAAAAAGGGGTTTTTTGGCAAGCTTTAATTCTTTTTTTAAAAATTGTTTGGCCTCTTTAATGCTAAAGTTTCTGGCCTGCACTTGCGCAAAGGAAGTGATGAAAAAAAGAAGTAAATATATTTTATTCATGAAAAAAGCATCTCCGTCTCTAGATTAGAACTAGAAGGGAGTTTGCCAGAGGGAGCTTTTTTTTTCAAAAAAGAGCATTATTTAGCAAAGGAGTCAAAATAATTTTTCTTTGTTCTTCTCTTTTTACGGGCAGTTTGACTTAATTTCGGCCTATAAAACATCGGCAAAGTGAGGGCGAAGCTTGCGAAAAATAAGTTGTGAGAAGAAGAGCATGACAAGAATGAGAGTCCAAAAATAGAGAGTGAGTTTGGGTCTCATCCAGAAACCCACATCATAAATGAAAGAGTCGCGGTAGCCCTGAGTGATATAATAGAGAGGATTGAGTTTGAAGATTATTTGGAGTTTAGGGCTCAGTCGTTCCAGCGACCAAAAAATAGGAGTTCCCCAAAAAAGAAGTTGAAGGGAGAGGGCGATCATATTTTTGAGGTCGGGAAAAAAGACGGCCATGGCGCTAGTGGTGAGTCCTAGGGCCAAGACAAGAGAGAAGAGGGCCACGAGGTAATACAGAGATTGAAAGTAGTAAAGAGAGAAGCTTTGGGTGTACAAAATGGCCGTAAAGGCAATGATGCCGAGAAAAAAAAGATGAATAAAAAGTCCCGAGAAAATTTTGATGGCGGGGAGTAGAGAGACTTTAAAGACGACTTTTTTTACAAGATAGTTATATTCATAGAGGACATTGGTGCAACTGCTGAGGGATTCAGCAAAAAAATTCCAGGGAATAAGAGCGCAGATAAACCAGAGAAGAAAAGGAACGTCGTCCACCATCTGTTGCCGCAATCCAATTTCAAAGACAAACCAGAAGACGGCGATAGTAAAAAGGGGGTTAATGAAGGCCCATGTGATACCAAAAATACTTCCAGCATAGTGGTTTTTAAAATCGCTAAGAGAGAGATTAAAAATCATTTTTTTTTCGCGGATGTATTCAGCAAAAAAGTTCATGGCCTGTATTGTCATTATTAATCCCCCTCATTACTTTTTATTCTCTTTTAAGAGTTTAAAGCTGGGCCGAGACTTTGACACTACCTTTTTCTTGCAATTCTTTAATCATTTTTTGCATAAAGTCTTTGCTCATAAGATTTTGCAGTTCACTTTTATTTCTCTCTAATGTTTTTTCTTTAATGTCATCTGGCGAAGTGGTGGAAAATTTTTCAACTTTGGCCAAAAGGAGGCGTGTAACTTCTTTATCTTCGATGATTTTTTTGTCATTTGATTCAGAAGAAGAGAAAATTTCTTTAAGAAAGTTAAAGCTTAAGGGAACGCCTGTGACTTCTTTAGAGAGAAGATTGATTTTTTGTTTGGGACTATAAGTTAAGTTGTAGTCTTTTGATAATTGACTCAAAGTAGAGTGATCATTTTTTTCTAAGGCCATTCGTGCGTTAGCTGAGATTTCTTCGTAGAGTTCATCGAGTTCTTTGAGCTTGCTTTTTTGAATGAGCTCTTGCGCTAATGTTTTTTCATAGTCAGCAAGGAGGGCCTCTTTTTCTTCGCGGCGCTCTTCAATAAGGACAAAATGAAATCCATAATCTGTTTTAATAGGTCCAGCAATTTCGCCTTTTTTGAGAGAAAAAATGACTTCATCTAGTTCTGGGAGGATTTGACCTTTGCCGATGAATCCTAAATCGCCGCCATTTTCTTTACTTCCCGTGTCATCGTTTTCGCTTTTGGCGAGCTCAATGAAATTGGATGCCTTGAGTTTTTTGGCAAGATTGTTGGCCTTTTTCTCGGCCTCTTCGGCATTTTGTTTTTCACTGAGGGCCACTAAGATATGGCGAACTTTTGCTTCAAGGGGGCGATCTAGTTGGGCCTTGCGATCATCAAAGACACCTTTGACGCGGTTTTTATTTTCTTCAGAGGCAAGAAATTTTTGAGTCTCATCATTGCTGACTTTGACTTTGCTCACAAGAGCACCTTTTTCAATAACAAAGAAATCACATTGTGCTTCTTTCGATTTAAGTTTGCTTAAACTTTTGCTCCATTGTTCGGAAGGATATTGTTTAGCAAGGAAGCTAGAGAGTTTTGCTGCCTGAAGATCATTTTTCATCATTTTTTCAAATTCTTGAGGAGAGAGTCTATTGGCCTTGAGAAGTTCTTTGTAGGCCTCCACCGTAAAAGGACGATCTTTGAAAACATTTTTTAGCTCATTTTGAATTTTTTCTGTTACTTCCGCATCGGCCACAACAAGTCTTTGGCTCTGCGCGTATGAAAGAAGGAGCTTTTGATTAATAAGACCGCTTAGAACTTGTTGTTTGAGTCCTAGCTGCTCCATCATTTCTTCAGAGAGCTCTTTGCCGCCCATCATGGATTGATAAAACTGAACTTGCTGTTGCAAACTCATAAAAAATTCACGCTGCCTAATTTTTAGGCCATTAACGGAGGCCAATTCATCGCTGACCCGACTACCACCTTGATCGTAGTAACCAGAAAAAATAAAACCTGCAATAGTAAGGCCGATGAAGAGAGTGGCGATAATTCCTGCACTCTTTTTTTGAAAGTTACTCGACATGCTAAAACCCTTTTCATAAAATCATTGGTATTGTTAGTTTTTTGGCCTGAATTGTCGCGTGATGAGAGGATCTCATCGCTGGCAGGCCAATTGTATATGCAGCACGCGATAAGGTCAAACCCAATGAAATTTGTCACCAATCCCGAAATTAGACCTAAGATTTATTCTTATCTTTTTGTCATTTTTTTGTCACTCTACGGAGTGGCGAAAAAAGATTTTGTCTCTGATGAGGGGACTTTTTTTGAGCAGCTGGTGATGGCCACTACTTCTCCTGTACAAGATTTGCTAGGAGGAGCGAGAATTAAAAGTGTCAATTTCTTTAGTTTTTACCTTTCTTTGATTCATACCAGCGAAGAGAATCTCTCCTTAAAACATGAGTTGAGCTTGATGGAAGAAAAACTTGCGACCTTTGAAGAGCTTAAACTAGAAAATCAGCGTCTTAAATCCTTGCTGGAGTTTGGTGAAGAAGAAAACCTCAAAAAGGTTTTGGCCCAAGTTATCAGCTGGGATGCCAGCGGAAAATTTCGTCTTTTGCGCATCAATAAAGGAAAAAAAGATGGCGTGGTTCTTAAGGCCACCGTGGTGAGTAGTAAGGGACTTATTGGTCACATCTATCGCATCACGGACCATTATGCCGACATTTTGACGATCTTAGACCCCAATAACCGCGTTGATTCTTTGGTGCAACGCACAAGATCTCACGGAATTGTAGAGGGAGGTGCCAAGCAACTTCTTTCCATGAAGTACGTGACGAGAACAGAAGAAGTTAAAGTCAATGACCTCATCATTACCTCTGGTCTTAGCAATATTTATCCTAAAGGAATAATCATTGGCCATATTGAACGTTTAGAGCGAGAAAACTACGGGATTACTCAATATATAGAAGTTCGGCCCAATGTAGATTTTCAACGATTAGAAGAAGTTATCGTTTTGAGATTAGAAAATAATGAAGAAAAACAGCGCGAATTTTTAGACCTCGATGAATCGCAGAAGGCATTATGAGAATTGAATTTATCCTTTATCGTCTTTTTTGGACCTCATTATTGCTCATTGTTAGCAATATTTTTTTTACGACTCTTTTCCCCTTTGTCTTTAACATCGGCTTTAGACCCTCTTTGAATGTCGTCATTCTTCTTTTTTTGGCCTATCGCCTCCAGGGAAACTCCCTTCCTTTTATTATCCTCTTCTTTCAAAGCGTTCATGGTGCCTTTACGGCCCAAGGTTGGGCCTTTGCCACACTGGCAGGTATTGGCGTAGGTCTTATTATTTCACGCATTAAAGATATGGTTCATTTTTATCTCTCGTGGGTCCAAGTGGCCTTTACCTTTGTCTTTTCATGGATTTATTTTTTTATTCTTTCTTTTTTTATGTATCTCAAGACAGAAGAGCTCTCTTTTTTCTATCTCAATCTTGGAACAGAACTCGCTGAGTCTCTTTTTTCTGCGGCCCTGGCCCCTTTCATTTTTAAAGTAATGAAAAAAATTTGGAAAACAGATTCAGCAACTGAGGCGATGGTAAGCAATGTTTGATAATGAAGAGCTCGTTCGGCTCCACAAAACACGCGCTCAGGCCATCAGCAATATTATTTTGGCCTGCTTTTCTCTCGTTTTAGCGCGACTTTGGTACCTTCAGGTTTACCGTGGTCAGCTGCTCAACGATTATTCAGTGAGAAATCGACTTCGGCAAGAAATTGTCTATGCACCGCGAGGGATGATTTTTGATATTAATGATCGTTTGTTAGTAGATAATATTCCTCGTTTTGACGCTGCCATCACTCCTCAATATCTACAAAATAAAGCAGAAACTCTTACTCGGTTGGCCAAAATTTTATCCATGACAGAAGAGTCGCTCCTTAAGATTTTGCAAAAAAATCAAGGAATGCCTAAATATCGACCTATTTTGGTGAAGAAAAATATCTCGCGCAAAGAAGTGGCCATTATTGAAACAGAAAATGCTGATCTGCCCGGTGTTGGAGTTGAAATTTTTATTGGCCGTGAATACCTCGATAAAGAAGTAGGATCACACCTTCTTGGTTATATTTCAGAAGTGGGTCAAGACCAGCTCCCTAAACTTCAAGGAATTAATAATAAAATTGTGATGGGGGATTTTATTGGTCAATTTGGACTTGAAGAACAGTGGGATCAATATTTGCGCGGGGAAGATGGACACGAGTTTGTGGAAGTGGATGCTCTTGGGAGAAAAAAACGCCAAATTGAAGTAGATAATCTTTTTCGCGGTATTAAAAATAAAGACGTTACCCCAGGGCACAATATTCGCCTCACCATTGATTCAGATTTACAAAAAGTGGCCTACGATGCGATGCAGGGAAGGGCCGGCGCCGTTGTTATGATGGAAGTCAATACGGGGAGAATCTTAACTCAGATTTCCACGCCAGGATTTGATCCCTCTGCTTTTGGACGAGGTATTACACCCGAATATTGGAATGAATTGACTAGCAATGATCATCGGCCCATGCGCGATAGAACGATTCAAGAGCACTATTCACCTGGCTCTGTTTTTAAGGCCATCATCGCTCTTGCAGCGCTAGAAGAGGGAATCGTAGATGAACATACAGAAGTAAGCTGTAATGGAAAATTTAAGTTAGGGAGGAGAGTTTTTCATTGTTGGAGAAAATTTGGTCACGGAAAAGTAAATTTTCATCGCTCCATGAAAGAATCTTGTGATGTTTATTACTATCGCTTGGCCACCAAGCTCGATATTGATGTTCTTGCTAAATATGCGCGTGCACTTGGCTCAGGAGAAATTACAGGAATTCAACTGCCGCGAGAAATTCCAGGGCTTGTGCCTACAAAAGCGTGGAAAGAAAAGCGTTTTAAAGAGCCTTGGCAAATGGGAGATACTGTCGCTTGTGCCATTGGCCAATCCTACATGCTTTCAACACCCCTGCAGATGGCCGTCAATTATGCGGCCATCGCAAACGGCGGGAAAATTTATCGTCCTCTTATTGTAGATAAGATTTTTAACAATCAAGGTGAGCTCCTTTTGCAAACAGGACCTGAACTTTTAAAAGAGACCACCTTTAAAAAGAAAAATCTCGATTTAGTAAGAAAAGGTCTTCATGCTGTGATGAATTCGCCTCACGGTACGGTTTTTTCTAGGAGAGTTCCTGGAATTGACATGGCCGGAAAGACAGGAACATCACAAGTTATTCGCTTTTCTGCAGATAAGATTTTTACTAAATGTATTGAACATGAATATAAATATCGGCATCACGGTATTTTTGTAGGTTATGCCCCTTTTGATGATCCCAGCATCGTCGTCTCTGTTGTGGTAGAGCACGGTTGTTCTGGCTCGGCAGCTGCTTCTCCTATCGCTCAGCAGGTGGCCTTGGCCTATATGAAAAAATATAGGGCCGATGTTTATGAGAAAAATTTAAAAAAGAAAAT
>CALDHR010000318.1 GCA_937898585.1 uncultured Oligoflexia bacterium | reverse complement strand
ATTCAGATTTTTTAAAGCTAGGAAAAGGAATACTTGAGACCATCAAAGAAAGAAAAGATAAGTTTGTTCCAGAAAATTGTCAATTGTGCTCTCAGAGAAACTCAATAGCAAATCCCACAAAGTATTGCTGCCCAGAGAAAGTCAATGAAGATGTCTTGAAATTCTCATAGTCTTGTCTCCTTAGGCCTAGTGTTAAAAATCCTCGTGTGGCCTTATATTCTCTATAAAGCTCCCTGGCCATGGAAAGTGAAACAATTTTAAATAAATCCAGTTGAATTTCTCCGCTGTAATAATAGCCTAAGCTCCCTTGATAGAGATTTTTCTGCGAGTTTCGTTCATCAAAATCTGAACGGTTCTGCCACAAAAGAGCGTACCCAGGACCTCCCTGAAGAGATATTTTCCCCCAATCCCAAAGACTGAGCTCGTAGGCCAAGATAACTTCCACAGGAAACCCCCAAAAAGTAAAGAGGGTCGAACTTCTTTGTCCGTCTACAAAAAGACCTTTTCCTTGATGGTAGCTGGCCCCTGCCGCCCCACCTATTCCCAAATGAGAGCGCAAAAAGTGAGCGAAGAAATTCATTCCTCCAGCACGAAGATAGACAGGATTTTTTGCTGGTGATTGTTTATAAGTAGAGGAAAATACCGCACTTTTATATTCATAAGAAATCTTAGATTCTACATACTGAAAAAAAAACTTGCTCTCTGAGAGAGGTTTCATTTGAGAGAAAAATTCAATATCTTCTTTCTCTCCAGGATAATCTTTTTCTAGCTGCGAAGGACGAAAAGTAGAGTGACCACTCACAGAACTAAAGCGCTCTCGCTGCAAATCTTCTTCGTCTTTATCTAGCTCTTTTTTCAAGAAATCTTCACTTGCTTCAGAAGAAGATCCAACAAAAGAACTATTAGGAAGATTTTTTTTCAAAAAGACGGGAGAAAGAGGACTTTCTTCTTGGAGAAAAGGAGAGCTAGGGCCATCTTCTTTTCTCCTCTCCTTTTCTATTTTTTCCTGCCACTGTAAAGTTTCCTCTTCAGTAGGAACGTAGACAGAGGCATAAAAGGGAGGGAAATACCCTACTGAAATAGTAACAAGAAGAATCCTCCACATGAGCTATCCTTTCTCTAAGGTGTAATGACAAAAGTGTTTTTCATTTTTTTATAATTTAACACAAAATAGAAAAAAGAGATAAAGACATATAAGAAGAGATAGACTCCAATCATATACTCTTCTCCTAGCACAATAGAGGCCAAAATTAAGAAGATGATAAGTAAAACTCTTTTAGGATGATTTTTAACCCATTCAGATTTTTTAAAGCTAGGAAAAGGAATACTTGAGACCATCAAAAGAGAATAGAAAAGGATATGAAGAAGCCACCAAGGCCGAAGTTCTAAAATATTGGGAAAGCTTAAAGAAAAGAGAATAGGGCCAATAAGTGACATGGCGGCCAAAGGAATAGGAAGTCCTTGAAAGTAATCAGAGGGCACCTTGTCTAAATTAGCATTAAAGCGTGCAAGTCTCATGGCGCCACATAAAACAAAGATAAATCCTCCCACCATCCCAAAGCGACCATCATGGGCCAAAAAACGCTGATAGTAGAGAAGTGCCGGCGCCATACCAAAAGAGATGAGATCACTCATAGAGTCAAACTGCTCGCCAAAATCAGACTCTGTTCCCGTCATTCGGGCCAAACGGCCATCAACTGAATCAAAGAGGGCCCCTAGAACTAAAAGCATACAGGCCTGATAAAATTCACCTCCATAAGAGAGCATAATGGCCGAAAAGCCACAGGCCATATTTAGCCCTGTAAATAAGTTGGGTAAAAAAACAAGATACCTTTTTTGGTGCTCATTAATCGAAGACATATAACTTATTCCTTTCTCGCAATGACAGTCTCCCAAGGTGGAGACAATGAAAATTTCTTACCTGTAAAAATATAATTTGAAGGAAGATAAAAATGAATAAATCCCCCTAGAGAGAAAGATCCTATTTGGGCCAGGTTTTTGGCCGTATCGCCTGCTAGCATGTAACAATTTTTTTTCAAAGAAGAGCATTCTAGATAAAAAATCTCTTCTTGCGTATCCTTAAAACAATAGAGGTTATTTTTTTCTTCAAATGAGAGAAATTGAATATCTTTAAAAGCATAGAGAGGAAAGCAAAAAAAAGGGGGGATCCAAAAAGAGATCTTCAAGAACGCTCCTTTATTCTCTTCTTCTTCAAAAAGAAAATACTTTGTCTCTACTTGATATAAAAAACCCCATACTGGAGCAAAAACGGGGCCAATAAAATAGCGCCAACGCTCTTGTTCTTTTTTTAATTTAAAATAAGAATATTGATATAAAAGAATATTCAGCAAAAGAACGAGAGAAAAAACAATTATCAAAACAAAGAGGAGTAAAAAAATAAAATCTAAAAAACTACTTTCCATGAGGGGAAACCCTAAACTCAAGTTCTGCCTCTCTAAAATAAAAAGGAGGCAAGAGGTTTCGAGAGGATATTTTGGATAAAAGTTTCGGCCAGCTCTCTACTTTAAAAAGAAAGGGGCGAATAAGCTCTGCTTCATCAACAAGAAAGCAGCTCTTTTGGAGGAAAGCTTTATCACTTTCTGTAAGACAAAATATCTTCTTTTGTGATGCATCAAGAAAAGGCTTTATCTCACTCTCTTTTAGTAACATTTCTCGAAGTACCCCTTCCTCAGAAAAAGCGAGAAAATATTCTCCCTTAAAGGCCTTTGTTAAAAAAAGGCAAGGATATTCTAACTCTAAAAGAAGATGATGATAATAAAAAGAAGAAGATCCTATCCCAAAATAATCCAAGATAGACGAAAGACCATAAGCAATACGAAGACCTGTGTAAGATCCTGGTCCGTGGGCCACATATAAAGAGTCTAAAGAATTTATATCTTTAATCATATTTTTTGTTAAAAAATGATGAAGATAAAAATGAACTTTCATGGCCATCTTCTTTTCTTCAACATGAAAAGTATCTATAACTTCACCTCTCTCTTTAAAAAGAGAAAAGAAAAGATCACTTCCTGTATCTAGATAAAGAAAAATTTTCTCCATTAATCCTCTAATTTAAAATAAAACGACCAACATCATTAAAAATGGCCAAAAAGATAAGAATAAATAGAAGTGTTGCTCCAAACTGCTGGGCCCGTTCCATTTTTTTCTGAGACAAAGGTCCTCTATTCAATACTTCCAAAATAATAAAAACAATATGACCACCATCTAAAACAGGAATAGGAAAAAGATTGATAACGCCTAAATTGATGGAAATCATGGCCATCAAACGAAGAAAATGATCAAAACCAAGAGTGAAGGTATCAACGGCCACTTTCCCAATGGCCAAAGGACCTCCGATAGTTTTAAGAGAGGCCTCAGAGGTAAAGAGTTTCTTAAATCCCTCTAGCATTTTCAAGGAAATATCACCTACTTTAAAAAAACCAGATTGAATGCTTTCAAAAAAACTTTTCCCTTTTGCTTTAATAAAACGAGTAGGTACTAACTGCAAAGAACTATAGACTCCAATCGTTTTCATTTTCTCCCCTGCTTGTTCCGTAATCGCAGGAATAAGAGAAATCTCTTTTCTCTCGGCAAAACGGTAATAACCAATTTTAACCGTGCTATAATCTTCTGTTTTTTGCAAAAAAGATCTTAAATCTTCAAAACTTGAAACTCTTTGTCCATTTAAAGAAACAATCAAATCTCCTGCGCGAAGTAAGGCCTTTGCTGCCGGTGATTCTTCTACAATTGATTGAACGACAAGATCATAAGGGTAAAACTGCTCTCGAAGAAGAACATCATTTAGAAATTCACCTTTTTTTATATTCAATTTTTTTTCTGAGCTGTAATCAAAAGCAATAGAAGAGTCATCAAAAGGTCTCACCCCTTTTCCTTCTACCGCCGTATTTTTCCAGCTAAACCGGTAAAGAAAAAAGTCTTGTTGCTTCATGGAGGAAAGTTCTTCTAGTGACACTTCAAAATCAATTTTTTTTGCTGTTGGAGTCACAAAATATAAATTTCCTCTTGTATCAACAAGAATAGGACGTCTCATCCGAGCAGGATGACTCATGAAAAGATGAAAAAATTCTTTGAGCTCTAAAGAAAAAGAAGTAAGAGAAAGTGAAACTTTACTTCCTTGACGAAGAATAGAAATCTCTTGTAAGAGAGTACTTTCCTCTCCATCCCCTTCTTCGCTACCATCTTCTAAACTCACTTCATCAAGAGGAAGTCCATTAATAGATTGAAGAATATCTCCTGCAAGAAACCCCATCTCTTTTAATTTCGAATCCTGAGGTAAAAAACCAAGTTTTACCTCAGGCATCATCTCTCCTTTAAAAGTTAAAAAAGAAAAAAGGACAAAGGCCAAAATAAAATTTGCTAGAGGGCCTCCAAAAACAATCCAAAATCTGGCCCACTTTCCTTTTTGATTAAAAGCAAAAGGACGCTCTTCTTTAGGAATTGAATCTCGTGCCCCTAAATCGTCACCATACATCTTTACATAGCCACCTAAAGGAAAAAGAGAAAAAGTAAATTCTGTCCCAAACTTGTTAAAACTAAAAAGCTTCGGCCCAAAGCCAATAGAAAATGTCTCTACTCTCACCTTAAAGAGTTTAGCAAAGAGATAATGCCCAAGTTCATGAAAGAACACCAAAGGACATAAAAAAAGAAGAAAAATTAAAACTTTGTCTAAAATCATTATTTTATGCTCCCATCGCATAAGAGTGAATAAAGAGGACAAAAAGAGGTGCTAAGAAAATCAATCCATCAATTCTATCATACACTCCCCCATGTCCAGGAATTAGAGAAGAGCTATCTTTTAAATGAACATGGCGTTTAAACATAGATTGAACAAAATCACCTGTTTGGGCAACAATGGCCAAAGGAATAAACCAAAGAGACTGCTCCCAAGATAAATCTGGAAAAACAAAAGAGGCATAGAGAAATCCTAATCCCCAAGAAGAGAGAACCCCTCCCCATAGGCCTTCATAGCTTTTTTTAGGGCTAATTTTAGGCATTACTTTATGACGACCAAAATTAACGCCAAAAAACCACGCTCCTATATCTGTTGAGAAAGTAAGGATAAACAAAAAACCCAATAGAGATCGCCAATTAGAAAAAGAGAGAAGATAAAAAAGTGGTAAAAGAACAAGATAAATATAAATAAAGATAACTTCAGAGGATTTTTCTTTTAAAAAGGAGATTGCTTTTTCTTGCTTTGCAGAAGAAAAAAGCATCCAGGTAAAAAAAATATGAATGATAAGTTCTAATCCAAAAGCAACAGAGGCCAATTGCTTGAAGTTACCGGAAAAAAGGCTCCCCCATAAGAGAGTTGTATAAAAAAGCCATTGACGAAACTCTGCAAAGCTAAATTTTTTTTTGCCCAAAAAATTCACAAAGATTTCATGAATTAACATAAGCCCAACAAGCCAAAGCAAAGCTTCGGAAAAAAATTTTCCTAAATTAAAGCTGAGAATGGCCAAGAGAATCAGGCCTATCCCTGATAAGATTCGTTTATGAGTCTGAGTCATCATGAAATTACCTTCATCTTAAAATTTAGACTAACTGAGAGATATTCTCTTTTCCTCTCTTTTCTACCTGTTCTAAAGAAGAGGCAGTAACGTCTCCATAACGACGCTCCCGTAATGCAACTTTCTCTATGATTTCTTTTAGAAGCATCGGAGAAAAATCAGGCCACTTCGTCTCTATGAAATACAGCTCTGCATAAGAAAGATGCCATAAAAGAAAATTAGATATCCGCTGCTCTCCACTGGTACGAATTAACAAATCAATTTGAGGAACTTTCAAAGGAAGCTGAAGAAACTTTCTCAAATCATCTTTCTTTATTTTTTTACCGGGGTTCTGTTCAATAAATCGATTACATCCCTCAATAATCTCTTCATGACCGCCATAATCAAACGCAAATAAAAGCTGCATTCCTTTTGCATCTCGTGTTTCTTCTTCAAGTGAATAAATCAGCTCCTGCGTCTTTGGATGAAGACGATCTGTACGTCCAATAACTTTAAAACACAGTTGATTTTTAATAATTTTCTCTTTTTCCTTTAAAAGATATTTTTTTAAAAGATGAAAAAGAGTTTTTATTTCATTTGATGGTCGCGACCAGTTTTCAGTAGAAAAAGCATAGAGAGTTAAAGATTTAAGACCTAGCTCCACGGCAGCATCAACAATAGGAGTAACTTTTGAGGCCCCTCTTACATGTCCCCAAACGCGCGGTCTGTGTCTTTCTTTGGCCCAACGGCCATTGCCATCCATAATAATGGCCACGTGATGAATAATTGACATATGGTCTATACAGTTAAAAGGTCTTTTTCTTTTTCTCCGACAAACTTATCAACTTCTTGAATAAACTTGTCTGTCACCTCTTGAACCGCCTGTTGATATTTTTTAGCATCATCTTCTGAGCATTCTTTATTTTTTTCT
>CALDHR010000317.1 GCA_937898585.1 uncultured Oligoflexia bacterium | reverse complement strand
ATGAAACGAAGGCAAACACTCACAAGATCTCTCCTGGATAAAATATTTGCCTCTCAATAACATTAACTTAGCCAACTCGCCAGGTAGTCTCCCCCGATGGCAGATCTTTCAAAACAATATTAAGGCCCAAGAGTTCGTCTCTGATGGAGTCTGCTGTTTTAAAGTCTCTATTTTTTTTGGCAAGAGAGCGGCGCTCAATTAAATCGCGTATTTTTTTTTCGTCAACTTTTTGCATCTCTCCACCAGACTCTTCTTGTTCTAAGCGAAGATTGGCGGCATCAAGATCAATAAGAGTTTTGCGAATATCACTTAAATCAAGAAAACCAAGGGCCTTTTCAATCAAACGAAAGATTTCTTCTACGTCTTTAAATGCTAGCTGCATTTTTCCTTCAAAAGAAAAGTCACGTCTTAATAATCTCAAAAAAGTAAAAAAAGAAGCAAGCGCTC
This sequence comes from uncultured Oligoflexia bacterium, assembly GCA_937898585.1. Lineage (GTDB taxonomy): Bacteria > Bdellovibrionota > Bacteriovoracia > Bacteriovoracales > Bacteriovoracaceae > CALDHR01. The sequence goes on along the minus strand of CALDHR010000317.1, from coordinate 1,606 downwards.
CTGGCGCATTAAAATCATTACTGAGAGAAGAGAGTATTTCCTCTCGGCAATCTTCTTTTGCCTTTGCCAATTTTTTTTCGTCTAAAACAAACTTTTCATTTCGTTTTGATTCATCTAGCTCTAAAAGAACGTCGTAAATTCTTCTTAAATCAGAAATTCCTCGAGCAATAAAATCTTTATTCCAATCAATCTTGCTGCGATAATGAACAGAGACAAAAGCGTATTTCAGCAGCATAGCGCTGTATTTTTCAGAGAAAGCGCGAATAGTAATGACATTGCCCAAAGACTTCGACATTTTCTCATCGCCAAAATTTAAAAACTCATGATGACACCAAAAATTCGACATTTTCTTACAAGTTGCTGCCTCTGATTGAGCAATCTCATTTTCATGATGAGGAAAAATAAGGTCAATGCCTCCATGATGAATATCAATTTGATCACCAAGATGCTTTTCAATCATGGCCGAACATTCAATATGCCAACCAGGACGTCCTCTCCCATACGCAGAATCCCAACTGGCCCCTTCTACATCGGAAGGTTTCCAAAGAACAAAATCAGAAGGATGATGCTTATGATCTTTGGCCTCAACGCGAGCACCCGCTTTTTGATCTTCTAACTTGCGCCCAGATAATTTTCCATAATGAGGAAAAGACTCTACGCTATAGAGAACTTCGCCTTTTTCAACATAGGCCTTTTTGGCATCAATGATTCTCTGAATCATATTCAAAATATCATCCATGCACTCTGAGACTTTTGGCATCACTTCAGGACGCGTTATTTTTAAATAATCCATATCAGTGAGTGCTTCTTGAACAAAGCGCTCACTGAAGGCCATAGGATTCTCCCCTACTTCAAGGGCACGCTGAATAATTTTATCATCTACATCGGTAAAATTTCGCACAAACTTCACCTTGTACCCAAGTACTCTCAAAACCCGTACGATAAGATCGCCGACACAAAAAGCACGAGCATTTCCAATATGCATAAAATCATACGTCGTTGGCCCACAAGAATAAACTCTCACTTCTTTGGCATCGATAGGAATAAACTGCTCTTTTTTCTTAGAGAGAGTATTAGTAATAAACAAATCACGCATGAAGATACTCCTTCACGTTATTCATCCTCTCTTTCAAAACAGACAAGGGAATAAGAGGAAGAACAAACTTTAATTCAGGGCCATGAATTTGCCCCGTCAAAGAAACTCTCATCCCCATGAAAAGATTTTTTCCTTTGGCGCCCACCTCTTTTTTAATCTTATTGGACTCTTCACTGAAAAAAGAATCAGAGACAAACTCAACACCACTCTTCAAAAGAGAATCAATTTCTTTTTCTAAGGCAGAGAAAATGGCCGGTGTTGTCTCCCAGCTAAGAGGTTCCGCGAGATCTTCTTTGCTGGCGATCTCACTAGAAAAAATCTCTTCTAAAGGAGTCAGTAAGTCTCTTACAAATTGAGCACTTGGTAAAAAAAGCTCAACAAAACTTTTTTTCCACTCATCACTTTGTTTAAAGTAAAGATGATTACTTTCTTTTTCTTTAACAATTTCTTCAAAGTTACAAAGAATATCTTCTCTTTTTTGTAGTTTAAGGTGCTCTCCATTGACCCAAT
>CALDHR010000316.1 GCA_937898585.1 uncultured Oligoflexia bacterium | reverse complement strand
GTCGTTAAAGATGAGTATGCTCTTTTTTTCATTCAGTGAATTTGATGCTGCATTTCTTGCAAAAACTTCATGGCCTCCAAGGGGGTCATGTTGTTGAGATCAATTGCAGCAAGCTCGGATTCAATTTTTTCAAAATGAGAAAAATCACGTTGAGGGAGATGTTGAAGGCCGTTACTTGCTTTTAAAGGAGTCTCTTTTTGCAGTTTTAAAAGCATTTTTCTTGATTGTTGAACAATCTCAGAGGGGATTCCTGCCAATTGGGCCACATAAGGCCCATAGCTTTTTTCACAATGTCCTTCGATAAGTTCATAGTGAAACTGGACATCATTGTTGCTGATAGATGTTTTAACCGTAAAATTCTTAGCACAAGAAGTATTCTCTGCAAGCTCAATAAGTTCGTGATAATGGGTAGAAAAAAGAGTCAAGGATTTAATGTTTTTGCACATATATTCCACAATGGCCCAGGCCAAAGCAAGTCCATCATAAGTGGAAGTGCCTCGTCCTACTTCATCTAATAAAATCAGAGAATCTTTTGTTGCATGACGAAGTATTTCGGCCGTCTCTAACATCTCTACCATGAAAGTTGATTGACCTCTTAAAATATTATCGGAGGCCCCAATGCGTGCAAAAATATAATCACAGGTGTGAAGTTGTGCTATTTCAGCGGGAACAAAAGAGCCCAGTTGGGCAAGAAATTGAATAATGGCCACTTCGCGCATAAGAGTTGTCTTACCGGCCATGTTAGGACCCGTAATGAGGGCAAAAAAAGAATCTTCTTGGAGAGCAAGATTATGAGTAGTAAATTTATTTTTCACTTTTTTACGGATTAAAGGATGAAAACCACCTTTAATGATAATTTTCTTTTCTTCGCAAAAAAGAGGCCTAGAAAAAGATTCAAGATAAGAAATATAGCTGAGTGATTGAATGAAGTCGAGATAGGCCACTTCTTGAGTGAATTTCATAATAAGAGAAGAAATTTTTAGTGCTTTATTGAGATAGACAGTAAGAATTTCTTTCTCGATAGCAAGTAGCTGTTCTTTAGCATGAGCAAGTTGATATTCAATTTTTTTAAGCTCATCAGTGGTAAAACGCTCTCCATTAACCAGTGATTGTAATTTTGTAAAATGTTTGGGAACCTTTGATGTATGAGACTTTGAAACTTCAATAAAGATACCTGTAATATTATTTTGCTTAATACGAAGATTTCCGATCTTTGTTTCAAGACGGTATTTTTCTTCTAAGTTCTTCAATTCATCTTCTCGATTATTAAAGAGCTTATAGAGTTTATCGCGTTCATCATGAATGTGAAAGTTGATCAGGTTTCCCTTGTCTAGAGAAGCACCTAATTCATCATTAAAAGTAAGAAGAACATCCTTAGAAAAAGATTTAAGCTTTTCAAAAGGCGAAGAAGTTAATTCAGCGAGAAGAGGGTGGCCCTCGAAAAGTTTTTTAATATTTTCAAAGACTTCATAGCTTTGGGCCAATTGAAGAAGATCTTGAGAGCGTCCCTTGTTGGTAGAGATTTTTGAGAGAATTTTTGATGTATCTCTTATTTCTTGCAAAAAGAGGCGCAGCTTTGAGAGGATTTCTTGTTTTTCAATTAAATATCCCACCACTTCTAAACGAGTCTCTATTTTACTTCTTTCTTTAAGAGGTGAAATAAACTGTCTTCTCATTTCACGATGGCCTTGCTGGGTCATGGTGCGGTCCATAAGACCTAAAAGGGATTCGCTGAACAGTTCTTTTGATTTAGGAATAATATCAAGGCCAAGAAGAGTGCTCTGAGAGATACCCATTGAGTCCTGGTAGTTGAGTAACTTAAAAGAAGAAAAGTGGTGAAATTTTTTGAGGAATTGAGTGGATCCAAGATAAAAAGCAATGGCGCTTAAAGGGGCCAAAATGGTAGATTTTTCTTTAATGGTCTTATCAAATTGAAAAGAAGGGATAAGGGTGTTGAGATATTTCTCGCTAACATCAGGATTAAAGTAATTTTTATCAAGGCAAGTTTTGGTTGTTAGAGAGAGAATTTCTTGCATCTCAGGAATATCTTTCCATTGATCTTTAAAATACAGGAATTCTTTAGGAGCATAGAGAAGAATTTTATCAAAAAAGAGCTCTTTATCGCTGGTGACAAGACCAAAAAGCTCACCACTTGTATAGCTGGCCATGGTGAGAAAATATTCGTTCTGTTGATAAAAGGCGGCAGCAATATAATTTTCACTTTTTGTGTCTATTTTATCAAAATCATAAGGAATACCAGGTCCTACAATTTGAACAACGCCTCTTTTAACCAGGCCTTTGGCCTCTTTAGGATTTTCTAGCTGTTCGCAAATAACGACCTTATGTCCTTGTGTCGTCAGACGATCGAGATAACTAGAAGCACTGTGGTGAGGGATTCCTGCCATTGGGATAGGGTAAGTTCCAATTTTTCCTCGATGAGTGAGTCCTATGTTGAGAAGCTTAGAGACTTCACAAGCATCGTCAAAAAAAAGCTCATAAAAATCGCCCATCCTGTAAAAAATAAAGTAATAAGGATATTGTTTTTTTATCTCAACATATTGCTCCATCATAGGAGTAAGTTTTGCTGAAGAGGAAAGGGCCTTACTGATTTCTGGTAGGTGAGATAGGGTCATTTTTTATCGCTTATTAATGATATTATAGGTTTATTATTCGTTAATGCTCCTATAGCATGTTTTTTTGTTTGTGGTCAAAAGGAGAGGGTCTTTTTAAGTGTTATCTTCAGTGAAAATTATCCCCTTTTTTTTCATTATTCCTCTTCTCTTGCTTAACTTTTTTGCTCTTTTTTATCGTTTAAATTCAGCTACTTTATCCTCTTCTGATGAGGAAAGAACAAAAGAGCTTCCCGCTTCTCACTTGGGAAAGGCCATTATTTATGTTCAAAAAGAGAGTAAAAAAATTTTAGCACTCACTTGTGATGCACTTGCTATCGATGAAGTAAAAATTATTTATTCTTTTCAGGAACCCAAAGGATCTTTTTTTAATTCGGCCTCACAAGAGTTTTTCTTTGCTAGCAGAAAGGCCAAGTTTTTGGCCCAAGAGGAAAAACTTTATCTTTATGACAAGGCAAGAGTTTACGATGAGATGATGGAGGTATTAGCACCTCAGATTCACTATCATTTGAAAAGGAATATGGGGCTTGCTGTAAGAGATAAAAAGATTCTCAGTAGGACTGTTTATTATGATGAAAAAAAGAGGAAAAACTTAGAGATTGAAGGTGATCGTGTTTACTTTGGGAATATAGCGAAAAATATTTATTATAAGGGGAATTTAAAAGGCATTGTTATTTCACAAGATAGAAAATCAACGATTAAGTTTCGTGCACAGAAACTTTTTGTTCATGAAAGAAAAAATCGTTTGAAGTTAAAAGAGCAGGTTTCTCTTGAGACGTCAAAAATTAAAAGTGAATCTGAAGAAGGTATTATTCTTTTTAAAAATCGTTTTAGCGTGGCAGAAAGATATTATCTTCTTAAAAGAGTTAAACTTATACAAACCTATGAAGAAGAAGGAAGAAAAGGGCCTTTGATACGAACGGCCTATGCTGAATTTGTCAAAGGAGTTTTGGAAGATGAGAGAATTGAATTATATGGTCCTCCTCGTGTTGAACAACAAAAAGATGTTATCCTCGGGAATTCCATTTTTCTCTATGAGAACTCTTCTGTGATAGAAGTTTATGAGACTACGAGTGAGTTTTCAATTCAATAAGAAGGACTGACATTGGAAAAAAAGAAAGAGATGAATGTAAGAAAATTAATAGGGGAGAATCTCTCTAAAAGTTATGGTGAACGCCAGGTTGTCTCTAATGTATCTCTGGAAATAGCACCAGGAGAAATTGTAGGCCTTCTTGGGCCTAATGGGGCAGGGAAAACAACAACTTTTTATATGATGGTGGGTCTTGTAAGACCTCAAGAGGGAAAAATTTTTTGTGATGAGATAGATGTTACAACTCATCCTATTCATCGGCGAGCGAAGATGGGTATAGGGTATTTACCTCAAGAATCTTCTATTTTCAGAGAGCTTTCAGTGAGAGAGAATATTTTAGCAGCTCTTGAATGCACTGACTTGAAAAGAGATGAGAGAAAAAAACGCTTGATGGAATTACTGAGTGATTTTGGTCTAGAACATGTGCAATATTCAAAAGGAAGAGAGCTTTCTGGTGGAGAGCGTCGCCGAGCAGAAATGGCCAGAACTCTTGCGATTTCTCCTAAGTTTATTCTTCTTGATGAGCCTTTTGCAGGTGTTGATCCTTTGGCCGTTAGTGATATTCAAGAAATTATTATTTCGTTAAAAAAAAGAAATATCGGGGTTCTTATTACAGATCATAATGTTCGAGAAACTCTAGGGGTTGTGGATAGAGGTTATATCATGAAAGAAGGAAAGCTTCTTATTAATGGCCGTCCTGAGGAAATTCTTGAAAGTGAAGTGGCAAGAAAGTATTACCTGGGAGAAGATTTTAAGTTGTAAAGAGATGATTTTTTCGCTTTCCTTTTAGGAAGGAGAAGTGAAATGTATCTACAGCAAAATCTCAATGTTCGCTTAGAGCAGCAACTTTTATTGGCCCCTCAGCTTCAACAGGCGGTAAAACTACTTCTCTATAATGGTCTAGAGCTCAATCATTTTTTACAGCAAGAGGTTTTAGAAAATCCTTTTTTAGAAATGGATATATCTTCTTATTCTGAAAGTATTGTCCCTTTTGAATCTATTCAAAAAAAAGATCTCTATTTTGATAAAGTTGATTATCATTTTGTTGGTGATGATGATTTTAAGGATGATCGAGAGTCTTACGATGAGCATCCTCTTTTCTCTCGAGAAGAAAATTATAAAAAAGATCTTCTAGAGGAATTAAAGTTTTCCTGTCCTCTAGAAGATTATTCTAAAGAAATTGTTTGTTTGTTAATTAACGAATTAGATGAAGAAGGATTTTTAAAAACGCCTCTTTTTGAATTAAGCGATGCTTATGGTGTCTCTTATGATGATTTTGCTAAGGCACTAGACTATCTTCGAGAGATGAGAGAAGGAGGGCTGGGATCTTTTGATACAAAAGATTTTCTTCTTTATCGTCTTGAAAAAGATCCTTCTATAGAAATTGAAAAGAAGAAAAAATATGCAGATATTCTTAAAAATGCATTAGATGTTTTGCTTGGTGGAAAATTTGATTTAGTAAAAAAAGAGTATCAATTAACACCTTTGGATTTAAAGGGGATTCTTTTTTTTATCTATAAAGTGGGGTTAAAACCAATTGGGGATCTTGAAGAAGAACAGGGCAAAACGGCCTACATTAATCATCCCGATGTTATCTTAACTATAAAAGACGGTGTCTTTTTGTTGAATCTCGCTAAATACCACGATCTTAATTATAACGAGTCTCTTTATCGACAGGTTAAAGAAAAAGAAAAACTTACAGGAGAAGAAGATTCGTTCATTAGTGAGAAGGCCAAAAGTGCGTCATGGCTTATCTCAACCTTAGACTATAGAAGTAAAAGCTTGATGGAGGTAGTGCGAGAAATTATTCATTTCCAAGAGGCCTTTTTTCGCAATGAATCCCCTCATCCTCGCGCTATGATTTTAAAAGATATTGCTTCAAGAGTAAATTTGCATGAGTCCACAGTATCGAGGCTGACGACAAATAAATATCTTTCTTGTCCGCGTGGTTTTTTTGAATTGAAATATTTTTTTACGAATAAGACAGTGGGAGAAGAGGATCAAGGGGTCTTGATGATTAAAGAAAGAATAAAAGAGATTATTGAAAGTGGTCCAAAGGATAGACCCTTTTCAGATGATAAAGTTCGTGAGCTTTTGGGCCGTGATAATATTGTCTTGGCCAGGAGGACTGTGGCCAAATATCGCGAAGAGATGGGGATTTTAAATGCGGCCCAGAGAAAATTAACTCACTCATTATCTCATTAATCTTTCTTTATTCCCTCTTCTATTCCTTCGTGGTCTGAGAGTTCTTCATGAATGCTGGTGGCAAGATGATCTTTTTCTTCAGGGGGAAGGCCAAGGGCATCACCGAGGCTTTCAGCAGAGGAGAGAGAGAGAATTTCCACCTCAAGACCAATGTCTTCCATTTTTTTGGCAAAGATGTAGGCCGATTCTTGATCAGAGAGTTGACATGAGTAGAGAACTTCTCTGCCTTGTTTTTCTACAACTTTTACTTGCATCTCTTTTTTCCTTCAGGTAACAGCGCTATATGAACCACTTTTATATAGGTCCAAAGAACATTTTTGGCCAATTTCTCATTGAAGTTTTTAATGATGAGTCCATTCCTCTTTATACCTTGCTTGATGCCACAGCTGAAGAAATAAAATTGAGGTTTAAAGAACAGCAAGCAACTGATCTTTGGTTTCACAGTGATTCTTTGGTCTTATTAATGGCCCTCAGTAGAGATTTTCCAGATCTTCTAAAAGGGGTAAAAAAAATCTATTATCTTCAAAAAGAAAAAAATAAAGAAGATAAAGAGCAATCACCTTCTTTTTGTGGTTTTTCTGGAGAAATAAAAAAACTCTCTTTTCCTCTCTCTATTGAGGATATACGTCGGGAACTTTCTTTTTCTTCTTCTTCCATACAGTAGCAAAGGCCAAAAATTCTTTTTCTAGGTTGCCTCGTTTGATAATAAAGGGGCATCGCTTTGCCTCCAAGAGAAAAAAATATTGTTGAACGCTAGAAAAGATTTCTTGAAAGCTGAGCATGGGGGGAAGGGGAAAGTCTTGAGGGTATTGATATTCAATAACAGAGTCGCTATTTCCACTGTAAGAGATCCATAGACCGTCATCTTTAAGGAGCTGCGAGGCGCGTTTGGCAAAATTTAAGCGAGATTGATGAGAGTTAAAGGTGTGAAAGCAGGTCCTGTCAAAAATGGCGTCAAAAGGGGCCTTTTCGTCGAGGTAGTTTTTTTCTTTGTGGAGAAAATCGAGAACTTTAAAATCGAGGAGAGGGGTTTGGCCCTGTTTTTTTATGGCGTCCTGAATGGCCTGAGGAGAAATATCAATGGCCGTTACATGATGGCAGAATTTTTCTGCCATATAAGCAGCTTCAACACCAAGGCCTGGGCCAATCTCAAGAATTTTCTGTTGAGGAGGGAGGTAGGAGTGAAGGTATTCTCTTAAAGGGGAGTCGGTTTCTTCTCTATGCCAAGGAATGTTTTTTTCTTTATAACGTGTATCCCATTCTTCTGCGGTTAGTCGATTACTCTTATCCATGTAATTGGTTGTCCTTTTGTTTATTTTTTAAGCTAACGTCTTAATTTTATAAAGTTTTCATTTAATTAAT
>CALDHR010000315.1 GCA_937898585.1 uncultured Oligoflexia bacterium | reverse complement strand
CCATTACTTCTCTGTCATATAAACCAAAGCCTGTAAAATTTTGATGAATACAAATGTAAAAGTCAGGATGATTTTTTAAAATCTCTCATCATTCGTGATGAATTTAAGCGGCCAGTGGGATTGCTTACTCCCATTGTTAAAGAGTTTCGCCAAATGATGCCTTATCTAGGAGAACTCCTCAGTGTTTGGCGCAACGAGAATCCTACGATTTCTACGGGAACTTTTGTGGCCAGCAAAGAGCGCACAGAGAAATGGTTAGATGAGTTGGTCATTGATCGCGATGATCGACTTCTTTTTATGGTGACTTCTCTTGAAAGTGAACCTTATGGCCATATTGGTTTTTCTAATTTTGACTACAGTGAACTTAGCGGTGAAATTGATAGTGTCCTTAAAGGTGTTAAAGATGCTCCTAAAGGAATCATGAATTTTGCCAGTCAAACACTCATCGCGTGGGGACAAGAAGTTGTTCGCATGAAAGAAATTACGTTAAGTGTTTACAGTGATAATGAATCGGCCATTAAATTTTATGAAAAATTAGGCTTTATCAAAACACACGAAGTTCCCTTAATGAAAATTTTTATCGAAGAAAAAAATGAAGAAAAGTATGAGGTTGCTCCCGAAGGGTATGATGGCCCAGTGGAAAAAAAATACCTCTACATGAAATTAGACAAAGAAAAGGAAAAGAAAAATGAGCTCTCTTACACCCTCTGAAAAAAAAATAGCCTTTGCAGGTCCTTCTATGACTCAAAAAGAAGTAGACTACGTTACTGATGCCACTCTGAATGGTTTTTACGACAACTACTTTGCTCATACAAAAAAATTAGAAGCAACTTTTCGCGATATCGTTAAGGCCAAGCACTCTTTGGCCACACATTGCTGTACTCACGCTCTTCATCTTGCCTGTGAGGCCATTGGATTAAAAGAAGGCGATGAAGTTATCTGTACTGATTTTAGCTGGGTGGCCACGGCCTATGCCATTAGTTACACCAAAGCAACGCCCGTTTTTGTAGATGTTGAAGAAGATACATGGACCATTGATCCAAAAGCAATTGAAGCGGCCGTGACAAAGAAAAGTAAGGCCATTATGATTGTTCACTCTTTTGGCGTACCCGCCAATATGACTGAAATTATGAAAGTCGCCAAAAAATATAATTTGCGCGTTATTGAAGATGCAGCACCTGCTCTTGGCTCAAAACACAAAGGCCAAATGGTAGGAACATTTGGAGATATTGGCTGTTTTAGTTTCCAAGGTGCAAAACTCACTGTTAGTGGTGAAGGCGGAATGCTAGTTACTAATGATGACGAACTTTTTAAAAGAGTTGAACTTCTGGCCTCCATGGGAAGAACAGATAGAGAGGCCGTCTTTTGGTCAGATGAACTTGGTTTTCAATACACCATTGCCAATTTAACCGCGGCCTTGGCCCTCGCTCAAGTAGAGCGTCTCGATGAATTAATGCAAAAGAAAGTAGATATCTTTAAATGGTATCACGAGCGTTTGTCAGCAGTTCCTGGAATCAAATTTATTCGCGAAAGAGAAGGTGATATGGCCAACTATTGTTATCCTTCAATTTTGTTAGAAGACAATATTAAAGCTGATCGCAATGAAGTT
>CALDHR010000314.1 GCA_937898585.1 uncultured Oligoflexia bacterium | reverse complement strand
TTGAGGAGAGGGAAAAAGAAGAGATTCTCAATTTTTTGAGAAAAAAAGAATCCTTTGAAACAGAGATAATGAAGTATCGTTCTTTTTTAAAAAATCATTATAAAGATAAAAGCGTTATAGAGCTTTATCAATTAAGAGATATATTTGAAAACTGGATTAATAATAGAGAAGATCCCGTTGTTAAGAGATGGGGAAAAGTTGAAAAAGATTTTTTTAACTGGGTCCGGCCAATATACAGAGAAGAAAGTCTTTTGAAAATTCCTTATGTTTTTGAAAAAATGGTTATTGTCATAAGAGATTACTCCCCAAATAAAAAGCGAAAACGACGTAATTGATTTGTTCCGTGAACTATTTTTCTGCGAAGTAAAATAAAAGAAAATAAGGCAAAAGTTAAGAGAGCATAGAGGATGAAATATTCTGTGAGTTCTAATTTATTGGGATAAATTTCCTTGAAAGTTGAAATAATAAAGAGATGAAGAACGTAAACACTGAGGCAATATTTTCCAAAAAGAGAGAAGAAGGGAAGATGGAATTGTTTTGTTTGCAGAAAACGAAGGGACAGCTGAAAAAAAGAAACCATAAAAAGAATAGCGCCAAAAGAAAAAGGATAAAATAGCTCGGTGTAACCTTCACGGGGAACACTTTTAAGAGGTGAAAAAAACCACAAGATTCCGCCCAAAATAAATCCCATCAAAGAAGTCTTTTTAGAAAAGGGCCCTTCTCTGCCCAGCAGGTATCCTATCAGAGGCATCGCCAGCCAAGGAAAGAGTGGAAACCAGCCATCATAGAAAATACTTTGTATCGCTTGTGTGAGTTGAAACTCGGAAAGGAGAGTGATTGGAGAGTATTCAGCAGGAATGGGTGAATAAGGAAGAGTAAATTGGAGGAAAGAAGAGAGGAGCAAAATAACTAAAATAAGAGCTGTAATGAAGAAATGACTTTTCTGCTGTAGAAAAAAGAGCAGAAAACTTCCAACTCCAATGAGATAGAGGACGTCAAAGGGAAAGAAGGGGACAACATCATAGGCAAAAAAATCAATCATGGCCCCCCAGAAAAAGAGCATTGAAACGCGTTTAGAAGTTTTTTTCAGAGAAGTTCGACCCCGTTTAGATTGGTTGAGTCCCATCATATATCCGGAAAGCAGAGTAAAAAAAGGGGCCGCCAATGTTCCTAAAAAGCGCAAAAAGAGGGGAGGCGTCTCACTGAGGGTTGGAGTTAAGTTGGCCATAATCATGAGAACAACGGCCATTCCTCGTAGAGAGTCGAGGGAAGAATCTCGAGATAACGATGATGATGCTGTCTTTATCATCTCAAGATTTTACAAATTTTAACGCGTATTTGCTACCTTTTTTCTCCTGGCACCTTTTGGTAGCTACTGTGCAGTAAATCGATGGATTGGGTAGGGAAGGCGAAGTCGATGTTTTTTGCGCGGAAATATTCAGTGAGCTTGAGGTTGATTTGCTGTTGAGCGTTAACGTAGTCGAGATACTGCGGAGAAAGAATGTAATAGACGATATCATAAGAAAGCTGATAGCTGGAAAGCTCCGTAAAATGAGCGCGGTCAAATCGCGTCATGGGCGTCTCTTCAATTGTCTTTTGGATAATGGTAGGGATCTCCTTAAGAGACTCAAGGTCGGTGTCGTAAGTGACGCCAATGCGATATGAAATACGCCGCTCTTCCATCTTTTTATAATTTTTAATGCGAGCATTCACTAAACTAGAATTGGGAATGATAAGAAGCTCGCCCGTTAAATTTCTGATTTTTGTCGTCTTAAGACCAACTTTTTCAACAGTTCCAAAGTAACCATCAAATTGAATCAAATCCCCTATCTCAAACGGCCGGTCTAATCCAATAGTAAAAGAAGCAATTAAGTCACCAAAAACAGACTGCATGGCCAAACCAATGGCCAAACCACCAACCCCAAGACCTGCAATAATGGCGCCCACATTGATGCCAAAATTTTCCAAAAGGATAAGAATAGAAAGACCCCAAAGAGCAAAAATAGCAATAGTGCTAAGATTGTTGTTGATAGCAGCAAATTCTTTTTGTTTAAGCGTTGGAATAGGCCCCTTGCTAAAAAAGTAATGAATCCAGCTACTAACGATAGTCAAAAGTTGAAAAACAACAATAACGAGAAGAGTCATAGAAAGGAGTTTCTCAACTTTCGTCGAAGCACTGAGGTGCTCGAGGGAAAGAAAGAGGGCCAAGCAAAAAATAGACGTCTTAGATATTTTCTCAAAAGACTCTTCGACTCTTTTTTTAAAGTCGCTTTTGAAACGCGTGCGGAGTAAAACATTCTTGCTACCCCAAAGAGCAAGACGGATGAGAATAAAAATCGCTATCGTACTGAAGGCCGTTAGGAGAATATTCTTGAGAAGCGTCTCTGAAAAATAGGCCTGGGCCTTATTATAAAATTCGAGATAGTGCTGCATAGAAGTAATTTCTCCTTGTTAACTCAATGATGGCCAAGTATATGAACACAGAAAAAAGTATAATTCAAATATCTTGCACGCCATGAAGGATTAAATAAATGTCATTGGAAAAGAAAACTACCATTGTTCCCGGACAACGCTACTCATCAAGCTCTGAGCCAGAGTTAGGCCTAGGAATTATTATTGCCGTTGAAAGCAAGGTTATTAAAGTCTCTTTTCCTGAAAGCGACGAAGAGAGAACTTATAGCGCTAAAAACCCTCCCCTTATGCGTATTGTCTATAGCGTCGGAGAAACCATCACAACCTTTGAAGGGGAGACTTTTGAAATTGAAGAAGTTTTAGAAAAAGACAACCTCATTTCTTACAGAAATGGAGAAAAACTCTATCTGGAAGTGATGCTCTCTGGGCAAATGGATGATGCCTCACTGGAAAATCGCATCTTGGCAGGAGAGTTTTCAACCTTAAAACATTTTCATCTGCGCTACAACTCTCTTCGCCTTCATCAACGCTATCAACAAATGAAAGAGCGGGGCTTTTTAGGGCCCAAAATTGCGCTGGCGCCTCATCAGTTTTTTGTGGCCGAGAAGGCCTGTAGCAAAGGTGTGCCTCGTGCGCTTCTTGCTGATGAAGTAGGTCTCGGAAAAACTATTGAGGCCGGCCTTATTATTCACCGTCTTCTCAAGCGCGCGATGATAGAGCGAGTTTTGATCGTTGTTCCCAATACCCTTGTTTATCAGTGGTTTGTGGAAATGATGAAACGTTTTAATATGATTTTTACTGTTATTAATGAAGAGACGGGATTGGATGGATCTATTAATCCTTTTAGTGAGCATCAGTTAGTTGTAACTTCTCTGCATCTTTTAAGTGCCTCAACGCAGGCAAACGAACTTGTCAATGAAGTAGATTTTGACTTAATGGTGGTGGATGAAGCACATAACTTAGAGTGGGAGGAAGGGGCCCCTAGTCGTCCCTATAAAGTGATTTCTAATCTCGCTGCTAAAATTGAAGGACTTCTCCTTTTGACGGCCACACCTGAGCAGCTAGGACTGGAAGGCCATTTTGCCCGTCTTCGCCTCATTGATCCGGCTCGCTACAATAGCTTTCAGCAATATTTAGTAGAGCATCAAAGTTATGCCGCTGTTGCTGATTGCGCTAATGAAATGATTTTATCCATCAATAAAAAAATT
>CALDHR010000313.1 GCA_937898585.1 uncultured Oligoflexia bacterium | reverse complement strand
AAACATATGATTTTATTATTATAGGAATGGGGCTCTCGGGCCTTTTTACGGCCTACCACCTTCTTAAAAAGGGCGGAAAATCTAGTATCCTCCTCCTTGACGAAAAAGATATAGGCGATAAGGCCTCTGGAAGAAATGCTGGATTTCTTACTTATGGTTCAAGTACTCACTTTCAGCAATCTCTTGAAAAATGGGGCCTTCAAAAAACGCAAGAGATGTATCTTTGGTCACAACGAAATCTGAAAGCTATAAGAGAAGAAATTATTCAAGATGACACAGAGATTCTCACTAGCAATCAAAAAGGAAGCATAACTCTTTATCATCAAGAACAACTCAACGATGGATCTTTTGAACAAATAAAGCGCTCTCTTGAAGAAAATAAAGATTGGATGTCCTATGAAATAAAAGAGAGACATGATTTAGATGCTTATATTAAAACGAATCATTGTTTTGAAAGAGGGATTTCTTTTCTACAAAATGAATATTCTCTTAACCCTCAAAAACTCTTAGAGAAAATAAAAAAAGAAATCTCACCTCAAGTTACTTTCCAACCTCAAACAAAAGTTCATGAATGCCTCCCCTCTTCCCATACTCCTTCTATCCAAACTAATAAGGGGAGTTTTTCTGCAAAGAAAATTATTTTGGCCACCAATAGCTATTTTAATGAACTTCTTCCCCACTCTTCCATCAAGGTATTCCCCAAAAGGGCCCAAATGGTGAGCTATCATATTCAAGAGTCGCTCTTTTACGGAAATTTTTTTTACTCACCTGGAAAACTCTACTTTCGCCAACATCAAAATGAGCTCTACATTGGCGGTATGAGGCATCTTGGAGGCAAAGAGGAAGATACGACTCTAATGCAGGAAAACCCTATCATTCTTGCGGGTATTGATAAATTTCTCTCTGAACACTTTCCCTCTCTGCAAAAAAAAGAAATCCGGCGCTGGTCTGGCATAATGGGCTTTTCTTCTACTGCCCTTCCCTATGCTCAAGAAATTCCCGAATATGAAAATTTCTACTTTTTAGGTGGCTATTCTGCTCATGGCCTGGGATTGTCCTACGTCAATGCTGAAAAATTAGTGGATAATTTTCTAATCTAGCGTATTTTTTCCAGAAGCTGTTAAAATGCTCTCATGGGGAGGACTTATGAGCGGCGATAACGACGATAAGAAGAAAGGCGATGATTTTACATCTATATTAGATTTAGGTGAGTACGAGCATCAAGAAAGTACTGAAATTAATCGAAAGCTACAAAAGAAAAATGAAGAGGAAAAAAGAGAAGAGGAACAGGCATCTCTTGATCTTCCCCCTGATTTACCTGAAGAGATGGCACAAGAAGAACCAGAGGAAGCACCAGAAGAAAATTTTTTCACTGAAACTGCTGAGGAAGAGTTTCCTGTCTCTAGTTTTGAAGATGCACCAGAAGATAATCAATGGCCATCTTTTGAAACATCTCAAGAAGATACTGATGCTGATGCTGATGCTGATGCCGAGGAAATCCCTCCAGAAGATACTCAAGAACAACTTGATGAAAGTTTAGAAGAAACTCCTTTTGATTTTACCAATGATGATGATCATGGCGATCTTGAAAAAAAATTTGAAGAAAATTTTGAAGAAAAAATTGAAGATACACCTAAAGAAGATTTTCAAGAAGTTAAAGATTATGCAGAGAATCTCTCTCCTCCACCGAATCCTCTTCCTCCGCCTCCCCTTAGTCCTCCTTCGCAACCCTCTCCAGTACAAAATATAAGTTTTAATATTGCAGGAGGGACGGCCAATCCCCCTTTTTCTCTCTTGGCCCAATATATTCAAGAAGAAGATGTTGAAGACATCATGACTATTTTAAGAGAGTTTGGAGTAGCAAAGGCCGACAATGAGGAAGTGCTTACAAGTACGATGAAGCATGCTGGCAGTCTTCTTGTAAGTCAAATCACTGAATATGTCGTGATCCATCTGGCCTTGCGATTGCGAAGATTTTCTCTTGATCTTAAAGCAGGACATTCAGATGAAATATATCCTCCCAAGGGAAAATATGAAAACCCTCGAGGAAATATTACCTCCCCTCTTTTTCCCATTAATCAAAAAGAGACAGGGGATTTTTCTGAAAGGGAAAAAATGAAACCTGAGGAAGTCGCCATCACTACGCTTAACCATCTCGAAGAAAGAAAGATTGCAAAGTACATCTCTATTTTTAATCAACATTATCTCGTCAACAAAGATGAAGTTGAAAAAGGTGAAATTCAACATTACTTTGATCGCTATGGAAATGAGGCAAGAAGTGAGGTTATTAAGAAAAAAGGAAATGCACTCATTGGTCTCCAGTATCAAATTATGCCTCTTGGACATGAGTATCAACTGACTTTTACAGGATCAATTGTGTGGGCGGTTTAATGATAAATCATAAGAAAATATACAATCAAACTTTTGATACCCTTGTTGTTGGTGGTGGGATTGTAGGGATTGGTATTTTTCGTGACCTGTCTTTACACGGAGTAAAAACCTTGCTCATTGATAGTAAAGATTTCTGTGGTGAAACAAGCCAGAGTAGTTCAAAAATGCTTCATGGGGGTATTCGCTACTTGGAAAATCTTGACTTTCTTTTAGTGGAAGAGGCCTTAAGGGAAAGAAATATTTGGGAGAAATTAACTCCTCATCTCACAAAAAGAGAGCAGTTTTACCTTCCTATTTATAAAGACTCAAAGCACCCTCTCTGCATGGCCAAGTTAGGCACATGGCTTTACCGAACTTTGGCCAATGAAAAAGGGCCTAAAAAAAATGACTCCCATCCTCTCAATCACTTCCCTCAACTCAATAAAAAGAATCTTAAAGGTTTCGCTGTTTATGAAGATGTCATTATGGATGATTTTACTCTCGGTCTTGAATGCCTGATGGATGCTCTTCAAGAAAAAAATAGTTTTGCTGAAAATTACACTAGCTTTCAAACATTTCATCACGGAAAAGAGATGATCACTGTTGAGTTGAAAAATGAAATCACTCATCATGAATTTAAAGTTCACTGTAAAAATATTATTTTTTCTTTAGGCCCCTTTACTGACAGAGTTTTATCGAAGCAATACCCTTCTTCTTGGCAAAATCAACTTCTTCCCTCCAGGGGTTCTCATTTGTGGATAAAAAAAGAAAGGCTTCCCCTTACGGCACCAATGGTTATGCTGAATAACGATGGTCGAGTTATTTTTGCTATCCCTCATGTTCAAGGAATTCTTCTTGGGACAACAGAAGTCAGTGTCACTGATTACGAGCAAAAACAATCCTCCCCTAAGGAAACCAATTATCTTCTTGAGGCAACGAACCATCTTTTTCCTGAGGCCAAAATTACCCATGAAGATCTCCTGGGAAGTTTTTCAGGAATTCGTCCCCTTGTGAATCAATCACGAGGAACTCACGAGACATCACGCGAGCACAAGGTTCTCTCTTTGCATCCCAATGTTCATGCCATTTTTGGAGGGAAATACACAACTTTTCGCTCCATGGGGCAAGAGATTACCCGTCAAATTGTGCAAAAAAATCATCAATCCTATGATAGAAATCTTTCTCTAAGACCGCTGCGTAAAAAGTGCCTTTTTAATAGCTTTGCTCCTATCTCAATGCAGGTCTTAGAAAATGAAAAGCTTTTCGGAGAATTAACTGACTTAATTATTCAAAATGAGTTTGTAAAAACCTCCTCTGATATTCGCCGCCGTCTTCACCTGATGAATCATCAAAATCTACCTGAGTCTTTTTCTTTCCCTGAAAATCTTTAGTTTTTTACCCTTAAGACGAAGTGGGATTATGACTAAGAAATTCTCTTTTTTCATTTTCTTCTTTATTTTTTTTTTAAATATCAAGGCCATTGATAAAATAAAATTTAAAGAGCAAAATGAAAAGAGCATCCAAGCTGCCAAATACTATATCCTCAATGGCAATCTCTATAAGGCCTACCGACAATTAAGAGACCTACAAACACCTGACCTCGATCAAGTTGGAGAAAAAAATCGCTTTCTTTTTTATCTTCTTTTTATGAAAGGAGATTATAAAAAGGCCCTTGAATTAGCGAAAGATCCTTCTTTAAAAACAGACTTACATTTCCCCACTGTTTGCCTATTACAAATTATTATGATGGCCCATCTTGAAAAATTCAAAGAAAAAAAAGATTTTCTAAAAGATGAGTTAAGTCGGTGCAAGATGCTTACTCTCAATGAATCGCAAACAGGTTTTTTTTGGCCAGAGAAAACATTTAGCTTTATTATGAATAGAGAAAATGAGTCAGCTATCAACAATGAAAAATACTTTGCCGCTCTTACAGGAGAGATTTTAGAAAATGTTGATGAGTTTCTCCATCAATTTAAACTTCTTCTTTTCTTTCATCATCATGACTTTGCTTTAAAAATGCTAAAACATATCCCTGAAGAATTTTATACTCATGAAAATGTTGTTGAAATGATTGCCTATACCTACTATCTCAACAATAAGGATAATTTGGCACTTAATGCTCTTTCATCTCTTCATTCTTTTAATTCAAATGCTCTCAAAATGATTATCTATGCCAAAGATAAAAACTACGAAGAAGCTTATTTCTATTGGGAAAAGACAAGGAAAGCTCGTCGTCAGTCTCTTGTGAATATCGAATATGGTGTTCCTCTCACTATTCTCAACAACGATTACGAAAATGGTGTTTCCATCGCCAGCGAAATAAAAGAATCTGAGGTTGATTTAATTGAACGGCTTTCTCTTATCTTATACTCGGCCACCTCCCAAGAAAATAAAGTCAATAAAGTAGATAATTTGACAACAGAGTTAACCAAGAAAATTGAATTTAGGGGAGTGACTCCTTTTCCTCTCAACTTAAATCTCTCTATGCTTTTACACAATATGGTGGGAAACGGGGAAGACAAGATAAAAAAATACTCTCGCTCACTTTGCAATCAAGGGGAAATATTCTCTTGCTGGATTTATCAAATGAGTCTCGAAAAACATTTCTCTGATAATTTTTTTCAGAATCAAGAAAAAGTTATTTTCGACAACAAATCATTTTCTCTAGTTAGCTTGATGAATAACATTGAAGAGAACAAGCTTGATGAGAACATTTACATTTATCAACGCGATATTGAAGAACTTGACGAGCGGGACTTTAACCTCAAACAACTTTCTTCCCCATTAAAAAAAGACTCTCTAGAGAACCCGGAAAAGTAACACCTTCAAAAGGAGACCATTTGCACTTTGTCTTCAACCCTTCTTTTGTGACAGTATAGGGTTTTTTTAAATTCAGAATAGTGAAAGATGCGCTATATCCCTCTTCTATAAAACCAAACCCTTTTCCCATATTTGGCCAATGCTCTGAAAAAGTAGAAAGAAAATTGTTAAAAAAAGAGCCTGGGTTTTCACTGCACATTAAACTTATTCTCTGAATGGCAATACCTTCTTTTTCTATTAAATAAGTGACAAATCCTGCGTAGGTATCAAGCCCTGGCATTCCTGATATCCCTTGTTCTTTTTCTTCAAGGGTATGAGGGGCATGATCTGTGGCCAAATAATCAATGAGTCCATTTTTAACGGCGAGTAACATACTTTGACGATCTTTCTCTTGTCGAATAGGGGGATTCATTTGCAAAAATTTTTCCGCTTCTTCTTTTGAAGAAAAATAATTAATAGCATTTTCGGTGCTAAAAAAAAGATGCATTGGAGTAACTTCCACTTGAACATTAACCTGTCTTTCTTTAGCAGCTCGAACCAACTCAAGCCCATCACCTGAAGAAAAATGACAGAGCTTTCCTTTCAAATTATTAGTCTCTATAAACTCCAATGCTTTTTCTGTGGCCATCACTTCACAATCAACGGGTCGGCGAGCTAAATGAGTTGTTTCCTTTTTGTTTTTTTCCAACAGCAAAGGATCTTCACAATGAAAGCTTACGTGTTGATTTTCGTAAAGAGGCATTCTCCTCTTTAAATCATCAAGAGATGTAAAAAATAAATCACCAACAGAGGGGCCCATATAAACTTTATAAGGAACTCTTATCTTTAATGGCCTTGTGTCAGGACCAATCCCTCCATAAAGGAGAAAAGGAATATCTGCTTTTTTGGTGAGAAAAAATTTATTCAAATAAGATTCATCATCAATAGGGGGGATATCATTATTAGGCATCTCTCCCACATGAACAATTCCTCCGTTGAGTGCCGCGTTTGATGCTGTTAAAAAATCTTCTTTGTAGTTTTTTTTCCCAGAACAGTCTTCTCGTGCGTGAATATGAACATCACCAAATCCTGAAAAAAGGAGGCAGTCATCATTATAATAATAATCCACCGCTACTTTATTTTCAGCATTTTCATCTTCAACTGTCAAAATAGTTTTCATCTCTTCTGAGTAAGTAATAACTTGTCTCTTTACAAAAGAGCTAGTGGCCACTATTGCCGAAATAGATTTATTTTTTTGCTCTGGATTTAACTTCTTGTAAGTATGGCATGACATAATCAATCCTCATAACGTCTTCCCCTCGACAGTCATCCATAGCACAATTTTTAACTCGCTCGCATCCTTTTTCTCGATCAAAAACAAAGTCATTTTCACCGCGAACAAGGATACCTTCAACTTCCCCCGTATTACCATTAAAGACAGGAGATCCTGAGTTTCCGACAAAAGAATCGACGTTGGCCTTAAAAACATACTCTTCTTGAATATCTCTAACGTAGGCATTGTCTGCAACTTTTTGCGAAAGTCCTAGGGGGTGACCGATAACAACTAAAGGATCTCTTTTAGAAACAGCTCCCTCTAAACGAAGATCTAAGGGAGTTCGATTGTCCACGGGGCGATCTAATTTAACGATGGCAAAGTCTTCTTCCCCATCCAGTTTATAGAAAACAACTTCCTTACATTCATAAACAGAACTGTCTTTAACGATAGCACCTTTCTCTTCTCCTGCGTGAGATAGATACTTTCCCTCATCGAGTTCAAAAACCCACGAATAATCTCTGCAAGCATCTTCTCCTGGAATTTCTACACAATGACCTGCTGTTAAAAGTAAATCTTCTCCCACCAGAAATCCCGTACAAATAGGGGCCGTCTGCTGTTGAGCAAAGGGATCATCAGAACAATAGCTAAAAGGAAGATCATCAGAGAGTATTCTCACTTCATTTTGGGCCAAAAAAAGATCTTTTTCAAAGCGACTTTTTTCTACCATTCCTGCGATAGAACGTCCCCATTCTTGATAAAGAGGAGTTTCATGTTGATAGACCTCTGCTCGAGAATCTTCTCCGTAGACGACTTTTTCTCTTGCTCCAATCGTAGTTACCAGTAGCGCTAAAAACAAAAAGGCCGTCTTTGATTTTCTGTTCACTTATCTCTCCCCCTTAGATTGGTAGAAATAAATGTATCAAAGACGACCTGAAGTTATAAGATTATTTTTCTTACTTTTTCAAACTTGCAAACTATGCGGGAACGGGATCTCCTCCACCATCAAAATCTGGTAAGGGAGAACTACTTCCTCCTCCATCATCTTTCTTTACTTTTTTTTCTTCAAGAGGTTTTCCAATATCTTCGCCAGCAATGATTTTTTCCACTTGCACGCGATCAAGAGTTTCCCAAGTAATAAGAGACTCTGCAATATTGATGAGAATGTCTTTA
This sequence comes from uncultured Oligoflexia bacterium, assembly GCA_937898585.1. Classification (GTDB taxonomy): domain Bacteria; phylum Bdellovibrionota; class Bacteriovoracia; order Bacteriovoracales; family Bacteriovoracaceae; genus CALDHR01. Next base: position 1,752 of record CALDHR010000313.1, on the reverse strand, counting down.
TTATCTAAAAGAATTTTCGTCGCCAGTTTATAATTTTTCTGCAAAAATTTATCTACTTCTTCATCAATTTTTTGCAACGTAGAAGGTGAATAATCTCCTCCATTAGAACCGCTCATCCCTGCAAAAGGCTGCTCACGCCCTTTACCAAAAGAGACGGGACCTAAATCACTCATCCCCCACTGACACACCATACTTCGTGCAATATCAGAGGCCTTTTCTAAATCATTGGAAGCACCACTGGTAAAATCAGAGAAAATAATTTCTTCTGCACAGCGGCCTCCCATCAACATGGCAATATAGTTCTCTGCTTTCTCTTTTGAAAAGCTTAACTGATCTTCTTTAGGAAGAGTTTGTGTAACTCCTAGGGCCATTCCTCGAGGAATAATTGTCACTTTGTGAATGGGATCAGCTTTAGGAAGTTTCATGGCAACGAGAGTATGACCTGCCTCGTGATAGGCCGTATTTTTTTTCTCATCGTCTGAAATCACCATAGAGCGTCTCGCCGCTCCCATCATTACTTTATCTTTGGCCTGTTCAAATTCTTCATTGGTGAGTTTCTTCTTCCCAAGTCTCGCTGCATGAAGAGCGGCCTCGTTCACAAGATTTGCAAGATCGGCACCAGTAAAGCCTGGCGTTCCTCGGGCAATATTTTCAAGATTCACATCAACTTCAAGAGGTGATTTTTTTGTATGAACATTGAGAATGGCCAATCGTCCTCGTACATCAGGACGCCCTACGGGAACGCGTCGGTCAAAACGACCTGGGCGAAGGAGGGCCGGGTCGAGAACATCGACTCTGTTCGTTGCCGCAATTAAAATAACACCTGAGTTTGTCTCAAAACCATCCATTTCCACAAGAAGTTGATTGAGAGTCTGCTCACGCTCATCGTGACCGCCTCCCATTCCAGCACCTCTATGGCGTCCAACGGCATCAATTTCATCAATAAAGATAATACAAGGAGCATTTTTCTTACCTTGCTCAAAAAGATCGCGAACGCGGCTTGCACCAACACCCACAAACATTTCCACAAAGTCAGATCCAGAAATAGAGAAGAAAGGAACATTTGCTTCACCGGCAACAGCACGCGCAAGAAGTGTTTTTCCCGTTCCTGGAGGACCAATCAAGAGAACACCTTTAGGAATTTTTCCTCCTAAAGAAGTATATTTTTTGGGATCTTTCAAAAAATCCACAATTTCAACAAGCTCTTCTTTGGCCTCTTCAACTCCGGCCACATGAGTAAAGTTTACTTTCTTATCATTTTCGTTGAGCATTTTTGCCTTAGACTTCCCAAAGCTCATGGCCTTACCGCCACCTACTTGAATCTGGCGGATAAAGAAATAGAAAATGAGAAAGAGAAAAATCATGGGGCCCCAGTTAATGAGGATAGAAGCAAGCATACTAGGCTTCTCTTCTTTTTCATAACTAGGAACGAGTCCGTTTTGCTTTAAAAGCTTAAAGCCTTCATCACCAGTGTTACCTGTGAGGCGAAAAATACCACCATTTTCATAATCAGTTTTGTACTTACCTAAAATTTCGTTGTCGGCCTGCCGAAAGGAGACCTCCTCTACTAAATTCTTTGACACCGCTTCCACAAAGTCTGGATAGGTAATAACCTTTCGCATTCCTTGTTTTTGCTCAAATACTTTGACCACAAAGGCCGTTAGGAGAATGAGAAGAAGCCATAGGGCCACTGTTTTGTGTTGTTGTTTCATGCCTAATCCAATTTAAACATTCTTAAAAATGCATTTTTTT
>CALDHR010000312.1 GCA_937898585.1 uncultured Oligoflexia bacterium | reverse complement strand
TTGTGCTGCTTGAGAAATCCCTTCTCGTGAAGAGCGAGGCATAAATTAAGGGCCGTTTGCCCGCCCATCGTAGAAAGAACAGCATCCACCCCTTCTTGCAGAATAATTTTCTCTACAAATTCCTCTGTAATAGGGCCAAGATACGTTCGGTGGGCCAAATCTGAATCCGTCATAATGGTGGCCGGATTTGAATTCACCAGGACAACGTTATATCCCGCTTTCTTAAGCGCCGTACACGCCTGAACCCCCGAATAATCAAACTCACAGGCCTGACCAATGCGAATAGGACCTGGACCAATAACAAGAATTTTTTTAGGTTGTAAAAAGGGAGTAAGATCGTTTTTTTGATGCCTCTGCTGCTCTTGAAAGAAAAGATCTCTCGCATCAAAAGGGCCAGGTGAGGCCTCAGGATGAAACTGCACCGATTGAACAAAGTTGTCCTTCGTTTTTAGGCCCTGAATCGTCTCGTCAAAGAGAGAGCGATGAGTAACTTGAATATTAGTAGAGAGATTTTCAAGGGACGCAGCGGATACAGCATAACCGTGATTTTGTGAGGTGATATAAGTTTGCTGAGTTTCTGCATTAAAGACAGGATGATTATATCCTCGATGGCCATAAGGAAGCTTGAAAGTCTTCGCCCCCATGGCCAAGGCCAAAATCTGATGGCCGAGGCAAATTCCGCGCAGAGGAATGCTCTTAAGGGCCAGAAGCTCTTTTGCCAGGTCAATAAGGTGTTCTTGGGCGGCCGGATCCCCTGGTCCATTGGAGAAGAGAATCTTGGAAGGCGAAAGGGCCAAAAGCTTCGAGAGTGAGATATTATGAGGGACAACGACAAGAGGTGTATCGAGTTTTTTTAGCTCCGTGATAATACTTTCTTTCACCCCGCAATCAATGCAGACAATAGGGTTGTCCCCTGTGCGAATAACATCTATCTGAGCGCGCGAGACGAGAGAGAGAGCATTTGGGTTGGTTAATTCATCAGAGCTAAAAGTAATCATTCTCTCTTCAAGAGACTTACTGCTCGCCAGTCTTTTAACGAGAAGACGCTGATCATTAACCTCAATAAGAGGAACCTTTAGCTGCTCGAACCAACTATTCATGGTAATTTTTTTGCAGATAATGCTCTCCGCAAAAACCTCACCTTTCGCATTTTGTAGATGAGTAAGATCAGGTCTATAACTCCCAAGATGAGGAAAGGAAAAAATAAGATGCTGACCCAAAAAAGACGGGTCCGTCATAGAACACTCATACCCACTCATGGCCGTGGTAAAAACCGCCTCGCCTTTTTTTATTTTTACGGGAGAGTTGTCGTTAAGGATTTTTCCTTCAATCGTTAAGTCATTAAAATGAAGATAGATTGGTTTCATACAGTTTTACTTTTTTAATTTTTACTTTTGGTGATTAAGAAGATTATTGATAATACTCATTCGTCCAAAGAGGCCCATGCGAACTTGAACGTAGGCCTTGTAGTTTGGTGAACGCTGAGTAAAATCGTCTAGTTCAGTGCCAATATTAGCAGGGAGTGGATGAAGAATAGTTGTCTTCTTGTCTAGAAAGTTGTGCTTCTTAAAACGATCTTCATTGATACCGTAGATCTTATTATAGCTGCAGCTGCTATAATTATTATCATTATCATTTATATGGCGCTCGCGCTGAACCCTCAGAAGATAGATAATTTCCGATTCGCTAAGCACTTCATCCATCTCCTCTTCTTTGCGGCACTCAACAACGCGAATGCGATGAGGAAAACTCTTGGCGTAATTGTGTTCGCGCTCTGAAATTCCCCAGCTAGGTCCTGCCAGCGTTATTTTAATATCATCAGAGTAAAGCAAAATGGCCTGAACAAGAGAGTTATAGACACGAGAATGCTTGAGATCGCCTATAAGGGTGATATTTTTTGTTTTATCATTGAGGTATTCAAGAGTAACAATATCACCGATGGCCTGACTTGGATGCTCAGAAGATCCATCTCCTGCATTGATAAGATGAAAATTGCTTGGTAAATCTGCAAGGGCAAGCGAAGAAAAGAGACTTTCATCACTTGTTCTGATGCAGGCAATATTAACTCCTAAAGCATGAAGGGTATGGAGAGTTGACTCCATACTTTCCCCTTTATTTTGAATGCTTGATGTTTTGACATTGAGGTCGAGATATTTCATCTGAAAATTTAAGGCGGCCATTTGAAAAGAACAGCGCGTTCTTGTAGAGTCCTCTTGAAAAATAGTGGCCAATGAATAATCTCGGAGAGTTGGAAAACACGAAGAAGTATTCTGTTCAAAAGAAAGGGCCTGATAAACAATCTGACTGAGGTTATCTCTGTCGAGATCTTGTATCTTGGTTAAATGAATCAAAGAAGAACTCCTTTGTTATTTTACGACGAAAGAAGGTAGAACATATTAAACAGATTAAACAAGGTAAAAATAAAAAAATTTTTGAAAATACCTTAAACGAACACAAAGGATCTCTTTTTGAGTTTTTAGTGGCCCTTAAAATTGCTGAAGAATGTCATCTTTATTCTGTCTTTTTTGAAGAGCTACCCAAAGACTATTTAATCCTCTTAAAAGAGCAGCAAGAAGAAGTCATGGAAAGTGACATTGAACTCTATGAAAATATTCAAGTGCTAGCGGATTTAACAGCGCAAGAAATTATCTCTCAAGTTCCTTTTGAAAAAAAAGAGCTCAAAAGTATTTTACTAGTAGGAGAAAAAGAGAGCGAAAAAAGAAATAAAGAAGATGTGCAAGAAGGCGATATTGTTCTCGTTTCAGATGTTAAGGAAAAAGAAAAAGATCTTATTATTAGTCTTAAATTGTGCAAAAAGTCATCATACGTTAATAGTAAGAATGGGGGTGCGCGTAGTTTTATTGAAAAATATTTTTCTTCTTTTGGCGAAAAGAGCACAAAATTTCAGTCTCAATTTAACAAGTCCTTAGATTCAGAGTTTTATTTTTTTCTCAACTCTTTGCTCTCCGAAAAAGGTGTTGAAGATGAGAGTGAAAATATTTCTCATCTTTTAAAAAAATTCAATGAGTATTACTCCAGTCGTCCTGGAGAGCTTCCTGAGAATGTTCGTATCTATCTAAAACATTATTATCATCAGCTTGCAAAAAAACTCTTTTCTTTATTAGAAGATCTTTATATTGATAACAGTCGCCTCTTCTTTTTATCCATTGCTTCTTTACTGGGTTTAAGTAATGAAAAAATATGGCAGTTTACCTGCTTTTACGAAAATAATAAGACGCAACGCTATCAGGAAGATGAAATTTTTTTCTTTTCCACTAGCTTTATTGCAGAAGGAAAGGTTGTGTTAGTTCCCCCTAAAGAAAATATTTCCTCTTTTAATATTCTTATTGAAAGCGAGAAAATGGAAATTGATTTACAAGTTCGCATCAAACCCATGCAGTCCATCACTGTTCCTTCACCCAAAATCAATTGCTCCATTAAGAGCAAAAAAAAGTCATAGGAGAAATTATGTTAGTAGCAAAAATTGCGGCCCTTTTTATGTTTGTGAGTATGAGTTTTGCAGGAACATCAGCTCCTGGAGGAAGTGATGCTTGTGGACTTGGCTGGGAAGTAACCAGTAAAAAAACAATGTCGGCCACTACAACACGAGGAACGACAAACGCTTTTGTTCCACCAACTTTTGGGATGACATCTGGTACAATTGGCTGTGAGCAACATGGTCTTGTGATGAAAGATAAAGAACAAATTCATTATGTTGATGCTAATCTTGAACATATTTTACAAGATTTGGCCCTTCAAGAATCTGAGAGTCTTTACTTAGAAGGCCTTGCTGAAGTTATGGGTCTGAAGTATGGAGAAGAATTTCGCTCTTCCCTTCAGTCGCATTTGGCCGAACTTTCAACTCTTAGAGGAAATCCCGTTCTTTTTCTTGAAGAAGCTAAAAATAGCTTGAACTAAAGATATCTTTTGACTTAAGAGAGGTGGATGTTAAAGCACTACCTCTCTTAC
>CALDHR010000311.1 GCA_937898585.1 uncultured Oligoflexia bacterium | reverse complement strand
TTCTTACAGGTCCTAGGGATGATAGTTTTGTCAAAACTCTCTGATTTTCTGTCACCCAAAATTTATCTTCAAAAAACTCTTCAGGAAAAACCAAGAACGCTTCTTCTTCCAAGGCATCTAACTCTTGAAAAGTTTTAATAAAAATTTGTTTTTTACTTTCTCCTTCTCTTTCAGGAGAAAAATAGTTACGCGGTAAATCTAATTCGACAACTTGAAAAAAAACTTTTAACTGCATCAAGCTTAGTATTCTTAACTCTCCTTCTTGAGGAGAAAACTTGATAAAATCGAGAAGAGTCTCGATCCAAAGAAGATAAACTTTCACCAAGCGATAATTTTCGGTTTTTTCTTTTTGAACAAGTTGAATTAACTCATTTCGAAGATCACCTGCGAGATCTCCCAGGTTTCTCCTCTTATCTAAAGAATCTTTCATTCTATTAAAAACAAAAAGATTTTCTTGTGCAAATAAAGAGGCCTCTATTTTTACTCGCTCAACACCTGTGGGAAACTGCAGAGAATCTTTAACGGCCAATTCACTTGAGACCCAAAAAAGATGGATTCTTTTTTTTTGCTCTAAAATATTTTCTAGTGATGCATTAAAAGACATCTCTTTATAATAAAAAATATCTATCTCTTCGCTGTATTCTTTTTCTATAATTTCTTCGCTGTCATCTTTTTTTTCAAGAGGACTTTCTTCTATCCATGCAATCCAATCCGTCCATCTTGCTCGCTTTGCGACAAACTCTGGGATAAGAATATAAATTTCTGTATAATGACCATATTCGCGCAAAAAATCTAGTTGAAGAGCAGAATAAAACTCAATGCCTATAAAAATAAAAGATCTCTCTTTTAGCTTTAAAGAGGGCGCTTCTTTTGTTAAAAGAAGCGTGGCCTTTTGCTCATCAAGATAATCAACTTTATCCACAAACGAAAATACATCCCAAAAAAGATCTTCTTCTAAAAAAGGTATCTCTGGAACAATCTCCTTGATTATCTCTTCATCAAAAGTAAAACCTCTTACATCTGTTAAAAACTCATAAATCAAATGTAATTGATTCCAAGAAGACTTCCTATAATCAAGAAAAGAAGTGAGTAGTAAAAGCCATTTTGACTTACTTAGCAAGAGATCACTTTTTCCAGGAAGCCTCTCTAGCTCACTTTTTAGAAAAAAACCAAAGGTGATCACATCAATTTCTAAAGATCCTACTTTTTCACGCAACCCATCGGCCCGTTCAGCACCAGAAGTCACCATCTTCAAGGAAGAATTATTAGATCTACAACTCCCTTCAAATGCGCTTATTTTATGAAAAGCATCTTCTTCATCTAAATAACGAATAACATGAAGCATAGAAGAACAACCTGAAGGTAAATATTAACTGATTTATAAACGACAGTCCTGACACTCATTTTGAATATTGTCAAAAAGTTACATCTAAAGAAAAAATATAAGGCCAAAAAGGCCCCACTTTCAAACTACTGAGGGCCACTTTGTTCCTAAAAAACTCTCTGAAGGCCTTAATATAGGCCGGCACATTTCTTGCATTAATGCAATTAACGCTAATCAAGGAGAAAAGCTATGCTAAAAAAAATCATTACTCTCTTGGCCTTTTTTTTGGCCACCACCCCTTTAACCGCTGACACCATTCGTCTAGGCAACCCTGGATATGGAGGAACAGGATGTCCCGGTGGATCAGCAAGTGTCACTCTCTCACCTGATCAGAAATCTCTAAGCATTCTCTTTGACCAATATCTTGCGCAAGCAGGATTAAATGGATCAATGGATCGCAAAAATTGCAATATTGCCATCCCCGTTCACGTCCCCAATGGTTATAGCATCTCTATTTTCCGCATTGATTATCGCGGTTTTGTGGCCCTCCCTCAAAATTCCATGGCCCGCTTTAATGTAGAATATTTCTTTGCCGGCCAACGAGGACCTCGCTATGCTAAAACCTGGAGAGGACCTGCAACGGAGGACTATCTTTTGCGCAATAAACTCAATGGAAGAAGTATGATTTGGTCTGCTTGTGGCGCCGATGTCAATTTACGCATTAATTCGGCCATGTTTGTGAGTTCCAGGAATGGTGAAGAGGCCCTGGCCACTGTCGATAGTGCCGATGTTAAGTCAGGACTAATCTATCATTTTCAATTTAGACGCTGCCGTTCATAAAAAGAACTAGGTCAAAAGAAGAGATTTTTTTGGCCTAGCTCTTTCTTTATTTTTTTACTAACGAAGAAAAAGAATTTCTGTCTTTAAGAGAGTATGCTCTTTTCCATCATCAAAACCCGAGAGGGTAACTTGTAATCCCTCAAAACCAACTTCCTTAGCTCTGCAAAGAACAGTAGAAGTATAACCGCACTCTGGTCCATTAAAACATCGCCACTGTGTGCCCTCATTTAAAATATCTCTATCACAAGTCATATCATATTTTTCTTCAAGAGAAGAAAGAAACGCACTCGTTACACCATCTGAGTTTAAGCGATAAGCTCTCTCAGTAAGGGTTGTCGCAGACATCAGGGTACTTCCCAAAAAAAGGGCCGTCAGTAAAATTTTCTTAACGTGCTTCATTGAACTTATCCTTTGTTAAAGAGGCCACGTTTTCATGGCCATTTCTAATTCTATTGGACGAAGATTGCTATCTAAAGATAGCATCTCTTTTTTTAAATTTTCCTTAAAAGAAGAAAAGAAAAGATGATCTTCTTGTAGATGATATTTTTCTTGCAAGTCAAATTTTATTCTTTTTAGTGACATACAAATGGTACTTTTTATCAAATCATCTCCCATCGTCAGTTCTCTATTATAGCGAATAAATAAAGTCAAAATGACGGCCAACTGCTCTCTTAGAAAAACTTCGAGAGAAAGAAAATCTCCCTCATATTGGTAAACAAAACTCTCTATATTCCCCAATTGGATTAGCAGAACAGAAGCATCAATCATCAAAGTATTCTTGGCCATTTGCTCTGTCCCTGCATATTTAGAATTGAGTTTCTGATAAATTTCATTAAGAGACTCTCTTACTTCATTGCCTCCTCCTTTTTCATCTTCACCCTCTTGGACTTCATCATGATTTTCTACATCTACTGCCGCCCATAAGTATTGCTGAAGACGAGCGGTACTGGGATAAAATAAAACCGTTGAAAAAGAGGCCACAAAAGAGCCAAGGATAATGTTAAAAAAGGCCTGCATTGCGGGATTAGAAGCAAGAAGAAGATTCATTTGCACTGTAAGAAAAGCAAGCATAATCAATAAGAAAATATAAAAACAGTAAACACTTATTTTTTTTCCTGTTATTTTAACTTGTTTAAAAAGAATATCGTCGAATTCTTTGTATGTGAGTTTTTTTTGTGAATCCATCTTAAATTCTCGTGCAAGATCTTTAAGAATACTTTTCTTTAATAATTTATAAGTTAAATACTTCGCCCTATTTTTCAAGCGAGCAGGCCTTTCTTTTAAAAATTTTTCTAAGAGAAAGGGATCAATAGTCTGATTTTCTTTCACTAATGATTGAAAGGAAGTTGAGCTTGGGTAAAAAGAAAATGTAAAAAAAAGAAGAGAAGAAAAGAAAAAACATTTTAATCGATAAACCATTCTTTAAAGCCTATTTTTTATATTCTAATAAAATTTTTTCTGTCTCACTTCAGGAAAACTCATTCGATTTAACAGTTCTCTTTCTTCCATCAAACCACAAAAGTTTTCTGCTTTGGCCCCACTGGCCCAAATGGGAGATAAAAGAGAGCTTTCTTTAAAGAAAGTCATCTGAGTCAAGTCAGTTGGTGTTGAAAAATGTTTGCCTTCTTTTGGATAAAGAGGAATTTTTGAATTATAGCTTGTGATAAGAAGAAGTAAGTCGCTATTAACTGCTTTTTTTGTCTCTTCCTGGAAAAAAGAAATAAGTTGATTTAACTCAGAGAGAGCTAAAATAATATTTTCTTTATCATCCCTCTCTATAGCATCTCCTAAATAAGTATCTCTTATTATAAAAAGATAATTATTTCTTCCTTTTTGAAAATCTACAAAAAAATCAATGACTTCTTCAGAAAAATGGCGTTTACATTTTTGTTGTTTACATAAATAATTATAATAAATCTCACCTTTTTCTTGCGGGATCTCACCAAGAGAGGTGTTAAACCACTTCTTTTTTTTCTTTGGATTAATTTGAATATGATGGTCCATTCGATAAAAAGAAAGATCTTTTAGAGTTTCTTCTTCTTTCATAATAAAATGATTGAGCAAGCTTTTTTCTTCTCTTGCCTGCTCAAAAAAAACCATTTTTGCCCCTGTATAGGCCACTTGCCGCCAGATGAGCCCTCTTTTTACATCATCAACGATGTCTTTTGATATTTCTTCTTTTGGAGAAAGAAAATTACTTCCTGAAAACTGGGCCAATGATCTTCGAACAGAGGAGGGACGTAGAGAAAAAAGATCATAAGACCAATTTTTTCCAAAACAAAGAGATTCTTCGATACTTACTTTTTTATCGACACCATTATTAAACATTTTTAATAAGGCAAAATGCTCTTCATGAAGTCCTTCTACTTGAAGCCAAATAATTTTTCGAGGACCTATAGAAAAAAGATGTTTTTTTAGCCCAATATTTTGTACTTGGGTACAACTTAAGAGAGGTAAAAGCACGATAAAGAGAAGGCCCAATAGGTATAATTTCATCCATTTCTCCTTAAATAAAGTCTCAGTGAAAAATAACTAAAAAATTGAAAAAGAAAATAAAGAAAAATAAAAGAGAAAAGTGGATGCAATAAACTTAACAAAGAGGCCATCAAGGCCATAAGAGAAAAACGAAGTAATTGGCGATGCTGAGACCAGAAAGAAAAGCAGCAATAAACATAAAAAGACAAAAGCGATGGCCAAAAAAAAAGTTTAAAAGATTCCATTTGATCTGTTCGCTTTAACAAGGCCAAAAGGCTCAAGGAGAAGGCAAAAAAATAAAGCGAAACTCTTTGGGCCTTTCTTTTTTTTAGCTTGGAAGCAAGAGGAATTTTTAGCAGCATCAAAAAATGGGCCATAATCACCAAAAAATAGAGGTATTCCACTTCCACCATCATCTCTCTATAAAAAAAAGGAAGACTCAGATAACTAACAAAAGAATTCAACACAACACACCGCGCACTCTTTACTTTCCCCCATTGCCACAGGAAAATTGTATTCAGCAAAAGACTAGAAAAGAGAAAAAAATCATCATAGTTCATAAAACAACCGTTATTTTTTTTTTCAAATGACGTTAAAATCTATTCATTATCTCGAAATCGATAAAATAGAAAAAATAATCACTCAAATGAGTCGCATTTTAAGCAGAGGAGACTAATTTTGGATAACGCAACCCGAGAAATCATGTGGAATATACCACCATCTTATAAAGTTTGGATGTATGGCCTCTTTGCCCTCAGCATGGTTATCATGATCCGAGGATTTTATGACAAATTTGTCCTTATTAAAGGCAATCAAAAACTTTTTGGCCCTCAAGGCCTGATTCCTTGCAATCCTTTCAAGTTAAGTTGGTCAACTTTTTTTAAAACTATCTTTCTTCAAGGAAAAATCCCTCGCCATAAAAAAATTGGCCTCATCCACGCTCTTATTTATTATGGTTTTATTATTCTCTGGATCGCTACTGATCTTGTGGCCATTCACTATGACACTCCTTTTAAAGTTTTTCAGGGAACCACTTATATTGTTGTCTCCTTCTTGGCCGATGTAGGGGGAGTGGCACTGCTCATTGGTCTTCTCTTCGCCTACAAGCGTCGCTATATAGATAAACCTGATTTTTTGACCTCAACTCACCCCCAGCAAGAAAAATATATGTATGCCATGCTGTTTAATCTTGTGGTTGTAGGCTTTCTTATAGAGGGACTGCGCATTTTAGGTACAGATGATGTTACGAATGCCATGGTAAATGAGAAGATCTGGGCCCCTTTTGGCTGGCTTTTGGCCAATTTATTTCAATCTTTTCATTTATCTGAAGAGACTCTTAGCTCCAGTTATCGCCTTCTCTGGCTTTGGCACATGTTTTCCACCATGTTCTTTATCGCCTCTATTGGTCATAGCAAATTTTCTCACATCATCATGGCGCCTTTAAGTGCTCTTTTTAATAAAGATTTTGAGAAAGGTGTTTTGGCCCCCATGGATTTTACGCGAGAGGATGCTGAGACTTTTGGCCTAGGGAAACTCTCTGAACTCACCGTTAAAGAGCGATTTGATACAGAAGTTTGCGTAGAGTGTGGTCGCTGTACTCAGGCCTGTCCGGCGCATCTTGCCGATAAACCTCTTAATCCCAAAACCATTATCACTAAAATGCGCGATTTTCTTCACGAACAAGAAGCGATGCAACAGAGCGAGGCCAATATTTGGGAATCCAATATTTACTCGGCCAATGAACTCGATAGCTGTACGACTTGCGGTGCTTGTATGGAGGAGTGCCCTGTTAATATTGAGCATGTTCAGCTTATTATGGATTTAAAGCGCTACAAGGTGCTCACCAACGGCGATATTCCTCCTGCTGCTGCTGATGCCACCAATAAAATACGCCTCAATGGAAATCCTTGGGGTATTTCAGCAGATAGTCGTTTTCAGTGGGCCGATGGACTTGAAGTTCCTGTTATTGAAGCGGGAAAAAAAGTGGACTACCTCTATTATGTGGGTTGTGCTGGCTCTTATGATGCTGCCAATCAAAAGGTTGTGCGCGATACAGTCATGCTCCTCAAAAAGGCCGGCGTCGATTTTGCTGTGATGGGAAAAACAGAAAAATGTAATGGTGATCCCGTTAGGCGCTTTGGCGATGAGTATAATTTTTTTGAAATTGCCATTGAAAACATTGCGAATATGCGTCAGTACACTTTTGATAAAGTTGTTACCCATTGCCCTCATTGCCTTCATACCATTGGCAAAGAGTATGCCAAGTTTGAAAATGGTGACTTTCAGACAGTTCATCATACAGAGCTTCTTGCCGATCTTCTTAAAACAGGTCGTCTCAAAGCAGAAAAAGAAATTAAAGAAGAGACCACTTTTCACGATCCTTGTTACCTAGGGCGCCATCATGGGGAATACAATGCTCCGCGTGAAGTTTTAAAGGCCATTCCAGGTCTTACCGTTAAGGAAATGGAAAGGAATAAAGATAAGTCTCTTTGTTGCGGTATGGGCGGAGGAAATATGTGGTACGAGCTGCCAGAAGGGCATCACTTGGCCAATAATCGCCTCCAGGATATTAAAGAAGTTAACGTCCCTAAAGTCTCTTCGGCCTGCTCTTTTTGCCTTATTAATTTTAACTCTGCACGTGGCCATGTTCCTGGCACAGATGAACTCATCATTGAAGATGTCGCGTCTACTTTGGCCAAATCTGTTCTTTAATTTATTTTCTTCATAGAGGGCCGCACTTATTGCTGTGGCCCTTTCTTTTTATTTTTTGCATACTAGAAAAAATGAACAGAGCTATATTCTTTTTTTTAATTACTTTTTCTTTTTTGTCGGCAAGTGAGACAATCAAAGACGATCCTCTTCTCTCTATGCCAGGGATATATACTTCTTATAAAGTTTTGCGCCAAAAATTCTATACTGAACTGCGTATACTTAAAAAAAAGGCCAAGGAAAACAATCAATATTTTGTCTCTCAGGAAGAAGATCTTTTAAAAAAACAATATGAATTAAATCCTCTCTTTCTCTTTTATCTCTGGCAAAGAACATCTCCCCCTTATCGCTCTCTTCTCCCGATGGCCATTGAAGATGAGTGCTATTTTCTTTCACTTATAGAAAATCGCTCCCTTGGAGATAAAATTACTCGTAATGATTTTCTTATCATTGATGAAGTTGATGGCGAAGGAGGAATAAAACCACTTTATCTCTCTCTCCAGCAATACTTGGCCATAAGATATAAAAGTAAATGCTACGCAAATCATGAGAGTAAAGAAAGAAGTAAGCTAGAAAACATCTCTTACTTCTTTCAACAAAACTTTCATATTCCACAATCTCCTAAAGATTGCCATGCCTTGTTTCAAGAATGGCATCAAAGAAAAGAAACTCCCTACCTCTGTCGCTATAATTCTATTCTTCAAAAAGCAAAAAAATTCTCTTCCAAGCAATCATCTCAAAATAGCACGAAGAAAACTATTATCCGAACGGCCCAAACAATCCAAGAAAAAATAGATAAAAAGAATCTTCATCATTTAGAAAACTTCTGCAGTCATCTTCACGATGAAAAGAAATTTTGCCAGCTCTACCTCGATGAGAGCTACTGGAATCAAGTACTCATTGGAGAAGGGGCCATCTCTCCTATGAAAAATCGCTGCCATCTTCTTTTGCAATCTAAGCAAGAAATAAAAAAAGAGGATCTTAAAAAATGTAAAGATCTTATGATCCAGTCACCTCATTTATGTACTCATCTCTTTCTTCCTTATCGCCTTTCTCTCATGCCTTCACCTGACTGCCAGATGACCTCTGAATCACTTAATAAAAGCAAAATGACTCATCTACCTCAAGACTGCCCTATGAAGTCCCCTTATCCGAATCTCATTAGTAGTTCGCGGATTATCAGCTACTTTTCTCCTAAAGCGGAACAGCAGAAGAAAGGAGATTGCCAATACAATAATCTCTCTTCTCTCTATCATCTTCTAGAAAAAAACAGACAACTTGAAAAATGGAAACATCAGTTTTGTTATTTTGACGCCATCGAAAAAGAAGAAAAATGCCTCCGCTATATCCCAGGAAATAGCAACGATGATCCGGCCAGTGAAACAAGAACTCTTGAAAAAGTTCTCTCTAAAATGGGTCTTCTTGCGAAAGGATCTTCTTGTCAAAAAATAAATCGTTTAGACTACAATCCACTTTTACTTCGCTATAAAAGAGGATGCTTTCTTTTAGAAGAGCAAGCTCCCTGTTTAAAAGGATATTGCCCCTCTACCCTTATTTTAGATGCTATTGAAATCAATACGGTGAAAATGAATTATGGACATGATTATTCTTTCACCTCTTTTGGTACTAACAAAGAAGAAAGATCTTTATTTCACCTCATTAAAACATCTCTTAAACTCAATGCACGATCTATTTTTAATGTCACAGATTTAAGTAACTTTCTCCAAGAAAACGAAAAGAAACTAAAAAAGAAAATGGCCATCATGACATTATGTATCGAAGATGTTCTTCCTTCTTTTTTTCCTAAAAAATCATTTAATCAATGCACTCCTGAAAACATTCTCATCAGTGCTATTGAGCAAAAAGAAGGTCAGTTTTTTGCCACTGTCAATTTTAGCGTCGATGATGTGTACACACCTCGAACCATTGAATGGAATTTTCTCTATCAAGGAATGATTAATTATCAACAAATCCACCCATCTAACCAGCAAGTTTTTTATGCCATTGAACAATAATAGGATTTCCTCCCCTTTTCTTTTATCTTTCTTTATATTTTCTCTTCCCTTATGTTCTCTTTTCTCACAAGAAAAGTTAAAAAAACTCCTCACTAAACAGCAGGCCAACAAAATACGTTACCTTTCTTCTGATGGTGAGTTTACTTATTACCAAGGACATAATGGTAATTTAGTTTTGGCCTCTAATTATGAAACAAAAGAAATCATTAAGGGAGATCAAAACCATCAATACTTCATCACAGAAGAGTCTAGTTTTGTCTCTGCTCAAAAAAATAGTTCTAAAAAAATTCTCTTAGAAATTATTCCCGATTTTTACACAAACTCTCACGCGCTAAAAAATCATCAAATTCACACTCTTATTCTCGGTGAATCTCTTAGCACTCCTCTCGGAGAAGGCATTCGAGGGCAAATTCATTTAAAAGGTCGCTATATTTCTTATTATAGACCTAGTGAAAAAAAAATAATTCTCCATGACTCTGCTTCCAATAAAAAAGAATACTCTATTCAGTTACAAAATAAGATTAATGCTTACTTTACCCCTTCCATTGTAATCCCTGAAAACAACTATCTTTTTTACACAGACCTAAATGAGAAAAACCAAATGGGCCTTCTTCTCTTTAATCTAAAAGATGGAAAAATAAATCCCGTATACAAAACAACTATCTCTGGGAAAAAAATAGAAATATGTCTTTTAAATAATCTTCTTATTCTGGGGGAATTCCCTCTTCCTGGAGTTGATAGTGATAGCTCGATTTTTTCTCTCGACATAGAAAAAGAAAAAGATTTTTCCCTATTAAAAAAAATCTATCATTCAGAAAAAGCAGACACAGGAAATCTGCAATGCAACAGCAATCTCAAAGAGTTTTACTTTATCCAAAACCAGTCAAGTGAAAAGAAAAAAAGCTATGAACTAGTACGATATGATCTGCAAGAAGAAAAAGTCATCAATCTTACAAATTTCGAATACACTACTAATTATTTTATTATGGATGGCCTAGTTCTTGTTCCCTTCCGCCAAGACTACTATATCGCCAGAGGATCCTATGAAACAAAAGATATTTCTTTTTCTAATAAAAAAAAATAAACTTCTTTTTCTCTTCTTTTTTATTCCATCACTTATTCATTGCATGGATCTTCCTATCGAATACAAGCTGGGAGCGAGTTCTCTAATGTTAAACTTTCAAGCAAAACATGACCTTAAAGTAATGCTAGAGAAAAAATCTTCTTATCCATGGTCAAAAGAAGAAAAAACAAATGATCTTTTTTTCTTTCTAAGCAAATGGGATTTTTATCAAAAATTTCATCTCATGATAAAAAGAATAGATTCTGTTTCTAAAGAAAAAATAGACCTTCCGCAAATGTACTCTGCAAAAGAGAAAAAGATGAAAGAACTCAGTCGATTATCTCAGTTTATTTTCAACTCTGTTGAAAAAGATCTCTGGGATTACCCTAACTACAAATATAATAACTATGCTTTTTTTTTAAAGAAAGAATCTGCTTCTCATATAAATAAACAAAACAGTCAATTCATGAATCAGCTCATAAAAGATAATCTTATTATGCATCAATTGCTCCTCAATCAAAGCACATTAAAAAAAATAAACAACTCTCCTCATAAACAAAAAAAGAATTCTCTTTATCTTCCTATTAAGATTGCACTCTCTTCTCATTTCTCATATGAAAAATCACTTCGCCGTAAAGACTCTCAAGAAAAAGAATTACAAAAAATCATGGATATTATAAAAGTCTCTAAAGAACGAGAAGAAAAAAAGAAAAGCAATAAAAGAGATAAGATGTGGACTCCTCCCATCAAATAAAAAACTAAATCACATCATCTCTTTTTTTCTTTTTAACTTCTTGTGAGAAAAAGTCTTGCTCAATGAATTCAAAAATTTTCCCTGCCACATTGATATTTGTCGTCCCCTCAATTCCCTCTAGGCCAGGCGAAGAGTTCACTTCTAAAACAAGAGGCCCTTCTTTTGAGCGAATAATATCCACCCCCGCTACATTGAGCTTTAACTCACGGGCGGCCCTAATGGCCATTTGCCGCTCTTGAGAGGTTGTCTTAATTTGACACGAACTGCCTCCTCGATGGATGTTAGAGCGAAAGTCTCCCTCAGCTGCTTCTCTCATCATAGAGGCCACAACTTTATCACCAACGACAAAAAGACGAATATCTTTTCCCGCCGCTTCTTCTATATATTCTTGCACAATCATATTGGCCTTCAGACCACGAAAAGCATCAATGACTGATTCGGCGGCCTTCAATGTTTCAGCTAACACCACTCCAATTCCCTGCATTCCTTCGATTAATTTAATGATAACAGGAGCTCCTCCCACTGTATCGATGAGAACTTTGGGAGAAGTTGAAGCATGAGAAAAAGAGCTCACAGGTAAAGCAATTCCTTTGCGTGCTAAGATTTGCAGACTTCGCAATTTATCTTTGGAACGCGAAATTCCCAAGGAGCCATTAAGGGAATATTTTTTCATGGCCTCAAACTGCCGAACAACCGCCCCCCCAAAAAAAGCATGGGCCACACCGATACGGGGAATAATAACATCCACATCGTGAAGAGATTTTCCCTCATAATAAATCTTTGAATTTTTACTACAAACAGTAATGTCACAGCGAAGAAAATTGACCGCAAAAATCTCATGTCCTCTCTTGGCCCCTTCTTCAAGAAAACGACTATTGGAATAATTTCCTGTTCCATCAATAGAGGAGAGAAGAGCAATTTTTAAAGGGCGAGAGACTTGAGTATTCATCAAAAAATTTCCTTGAATAAAAAAGGGTATTGTACTTCTATTCTGGTCCATGAGAATAATAAAAGAAACAATATTTTAATGAGATAAAAAATGAGCAAAGTATTACAAGTAAAAAGCAGCGAAGACTTTAACCTTGAAGAACTCAAACGCGGTCAAATTCACCGCCTTAATATCCATATTCAAAAAAATGCACTGGGGATTCCCTGGAAAATTCCTCTTCTCGTAGCAAGAGGTCATGTAAGCGGTCCCACGGTGGGAATATGCGCTGCTATTCACGGCAATGAACTCAATGGCATCCCCACCATCTTTAAGCTCTTTGATCTCATCAACCCCAAAGAACTCAAAGGAACCCTTGTGGCCGCTCCTGTCGTCAATATTCCTGGTTTTCTTGCGGGGCAACGCGAATTCTCTGATAAAAAAGATCTCAATCGCGTCATGCCGGGAAAAGAAAAAGGGACTTCTTCTGATATGTATGCTTTTCACTTTGCCCATAAAATTATTAAAAAGTTCGATTATCTACTGGATCTTCATACGGCGGGTGCAGGAAAAATTAACTCTCTTTATGTTCGCGCCGACCTCTCTAACGAAATGTGCAAAAAGATGGCCCTTCTCCAAAACCCGCAAATTATTCTCAATAAATATGATGAAAAAGGGACTCTCCGCGCTTGGGCCAATGGACAGCAAATTCCTACGATCACTATTGAAATAGGCAACCCTAGCCGCTTCCAACACGATCTTATTGATTCTACTCTCGAGGGAATTTTAAATTTAATGAAGCATTTAAAAATGATGAAAGGAAAAGTTCCCCATGAGTCAGATCTTGCGCAAATTGTTACCTGCCGCAAATCTTATTGGGTCTCCACCTACACTGGTGGGATTATTGATGTTCTTCCTCAGCTCACAGAACGCGTGCAAAAAAATCAAATTATTGCCCGTGTCTATGATGTCTTTGGCCGCATTCAAGATGAAATTATTGCCCCAGAAAATGGAATTGTTATTGGCAAAAATACCAACCCTGTTTGTGAGTCAGGAACAAGAATTCTTCATCTTGGCATTTATTCGCGCGCAAAAGAAAAAATACCCTCAACATCATTGAGCAAAAACTCTCGCTGATCTTGAGTTGCTAGTTTTTTCACAAGAACCACTTTTTTCTTCTCTTCACTCTCCCCCATAAAAAGGGCCATCTTTGATGATGACTTTTGGGCCAAGGAAAAAAGCTTTTTGAATTTCACTACCGTCGGCCAATAAAGAAGAGAGACCTTTTTTTCTCTAAGATCATTGCTAAGCTTTGCCAGTTTGAGAGAAATATTTTCTCCTTCATCAAGAGCGGCCACAAAAAACTCCACCTCATTTTTTTCAAAATCAGGTAAAAGATGATGGCCTTCGAGAAAATTTCGAAGAGTGACATCGCCCAGGCCAAAACCGACTCCTTGCAGTTCACTTTCGCCAAAAATTTTTAGTAACTCTCCATAAGCGCCTCCTCCACAAATAGCGCGAGCGTTAACAGGATTTAAATCAAAGATTTCAAAAACAAAACCTGTATAATAATCAAGTCCGCGTACAATGCTAGGATCATAGGAAATAAGATTAGCAGGAAAAAGAAAAGAGAGTTTTTCTTTTAAGCTCTCTATGCGTTTAAAAAGTTCTGAGGAAAAATTCTCTTTCTTTAAAAAAGATAAAAGCCCTGAGAAATCCTTAAGAGATAAATAGTTTTTTAAAAAAGCAACCTTCTCTTTTTCTCCTCCAAAAAGAGAAAAAATTTCTTTATCTAAATCATCACTTTTCATTTTTTTTGAACGATCTAATAATTTAACAACTTTTAAACTTTGCTCTGCATCGAGCTTGAGTTTTGTTTCTAGCATTTCTTGAACAATTTTTCGATCATTGAGAAAAATGCGATAATGTTCTTCTGTGGCATTGAAGTTTTTCATTATAAAGACAAGGATGCTAAAGACTTCTATCAAAGAAAATTCTTCTTGGGCGCCAAAAATATCGCAGTTAAACTGCCAATGCTCTCTTAGTCGTCCTCGCTGGGGATTTTCATAGCGCAGTAAATTAGGGCACGAAAACCAACGCAAAGGCAACGCGACTTCTCTATAAATTTGAGAAACCATGCGGGCCACAGTTGGTGTCATCTCTGGCCGTATGGCCATCTCTCGGCCGCCTCGATCGGTAAAAGAATAAACTTGTTCATTGATCAGTTCTTGACCTGACTTTGCGCGATATAAATCTAGCTCCTCGCACATAGGGCCATCATAAGGTTCATACCCAAAGGATTTTACGCACTTTTTCATATTATCAAAAAGATAATCTAAAATGCGCTTCTCTTTTGGAAAGAGATCTCTCATTCCCTTAGGGGCCTTTTTAGAACAGCTCATCATTGCTTCCTTAATCAGATAATTTTATTTATAGTTTTAGTATCAAAGACAGACATCCATTCAGAGGATCATAAATGGGCCGCATAAAAAATCCCAGCAAAAGAGCTTTTTTTCTTTCATTCTTTTTACTCTGCTCAACTCTTATACAAGCAGGGCAAATAAGAGAGTCCTTTAATTTTGCTCTCCTCAGTAATTACCTATGGCGTGGTCAAAGCCTATCTGACCAACAGGCCGCCGTTCAAGGAGGAGCAACTCTCTTTCATTCAATGGGTCTTTATGGGGGAGCGTGGACTTCCAACTTTAGCGACGGCTCTGAAATAGATCTCTATTTTGGCCATCAATTTTCTCCTTCTCTCTTACCCAAGATTATTTCTCACATGGATTTAAGACTCACCCTTTATCAATTCCCCATGAGCACGCGCAACAACTTCACCGAGCTCTCCTTAAGTCTAGATCTATGGGGCCTTGATGTGGCCTTCATCTATTTCAACAAATTCTTTGCCTATGAGACAACAGGAGAATATCTCAGTATTGGCAGAAAAATTTTCTTAGAACCACAGATAGGGTATTTGTTTTTTGAAAAAGATAATGTAGAAAATTATATTCACTATGATTTAGCACTGAAAAAAATCTATCTTGAAACAGAATTTGCCTTAACCCTATCACTGAGCAACAAAGCAGAGAATGAAATTCTCAGTTCATTCTCTATTATGAAAAATTTTTAATGGAACTTTTGTACGTTACTCTCCACGAGAAAGCGACATTGCAACCACATCTTTTTATTTGAGAAAACATCAAAAAAAGACTGCTAATTTAAAATACGCCCAACGAGATCATAATCATGAACTTCCGTGATTTCCACTTTCACGAGACTACCGATGGGGGCAAATCCATCGTTAATAATAACGTGGCCATCAATATCAGGCGCCTGTCCTTGGTGGCGTCCTTTAAGCAGTAAATCAGTCTCATTACGGCCCCTCAAACAAGGCGGATGACGTATGTA
>CALDHR010000310.1 GCA_937898585.1 uncultured Oligoflexia bacterium | reverse complement strand
TGAAAAAATATATTTTCCTGGTCGTTATTTAATAAAAGTAAAGCAGTCTTCTTTTTTTTCTCAGAAAAGGGCCCAGCATTTTCTATCAAGTTACAAAGTTCAAGAAGTTTCAAGAGGGCTCAATTTATACCAAATTGATCTCGTTATTGATGAAAAAAGTGATCTCTTTGTGAAAGATAAAGAAGAATGGATAAAAGATTATTACCTTCTCAAAGAAGACACCGCTATTGATTTAGTGATGATTGATGAAGTTATTTTTACAAGACGAGATAAAAATGAAAAGCAGTGGCACTTAGATGATGCCTTTGGTGCTGGAAATATTGCTTTCGAGAAACTTTTGAATGATCTTCCTTTAGAAAATACCCCCCTTCCTGACCGCCCAATTGTAGCGGCCATTGTTGATGGTGGTTTTGATCTTTCTCACTCGGACCTTAATTCTATGATTCACCTCAATAAAGGAGAAGTTCCTGGAAATGGATTTGATGATGATGCCAACGGATTTGTAGACGATTATGCGGGGTTTAATGCTTTTTCACAGGATAGCTCGACTCTTCCTGTTTTTTCTCACGGAACTCATGTGATGGGAATTATTTCGGCCCTTGCTAATAATAATTATGGAGTCGAAGGCATTGGACAAGATCGAGTAAAGGTTCTTCCAGTTAGTTATGGGACAGAAGAGTTTGGATTTTCAATAGATCTTGCAAGAAAAAACAAATTCTTTGATGGATATGAATTAAATAGAAAAAATATAGATGAACGTGATCTTTCTTTTACTAGCACGGCCATGCGTGCTTATGATTATATTTATCAAATGAAAAAATTATATTTAGAGACTGAAGGTGAGAAAGGAATCAATGTAATGGTGACAAATTCTAGTTTTGGAATTGACTATGCCAAGTGTAGTAGTAGTCGTTACAAAATATGGAATGAAATGTATAACAAACTTGGAAGTGTTGGTGTTTTATCAATGGGAGCAACGGCCAATTTGCATATTGATGTAGATAAAAAAGGAGATGTTCCCACAAGTTGTGATTCTGATTTTTTAGTGGGTGTTTCAAATACAGATAGCACTGCTAAAAAATATAGTAAGGCCGCTTATGGAAAAGTTTCAGTAGACCTTTTTGCTCCTGGTTATGAAGTTTATTCAACAATGCCTAATGAAGAATTTGATTATCAAACAGGAACATCCATGGCCACACCTGTTGTAACAGGAGGGATAGGTCTTATCTTATCACTAATGGGAGATAATTTCTGGGCCAGCTATGATGAAAATCCTGCTGCAAAAATGCTTGAAGTGAAGCGTGCCATGCTTAATTCAGTGGAAAAACACGAATCCCTTGAAGGTCTCTCACAAAGTGATGGTATTTTAAATTTAAAAAAATTCTATGACGAGCTTATGAGGTAGTTTTTTGGTATAAGAGAGCAGAGGTTTCTTATGAATAAAATATATTTACTTGCATGTTTTTTTTCTGCTCTCTTAATTTCAAATCAAAGTTTTTCTCAGAAAAAAGAAGAGCACAGAATTATTCCTCTTTTGATTATTAATTCAGGTAAAATAACTCCTGAGGGTAAACCTGTTTTTAAGAAAATTGATCTTCTTGTGGGAAATGGAGTGGCGGTAGCAGGTGACCGTAATGATGGTTATCGATTATATGTCAAACTCTATAACCCCAAGGCGAATAAAGATCATCATTTCACCTTAACATTATCGAAAAATTTCAAAGACGGTGAGAAGATCATGAGCGCTTTAAAAAGTGGGAAGTACGTTCTTGCCATGAAGAGAGATAAAAAAAATCATACACAGATATTATTTTTGGAGCGTTCTAGCTTAGATGATAAGTTTTTTCCAAAAGATGGTGGTGAGCATCGATGTTTTGATTGGCATCATGTTCTTGATTTAAGAGAGATAGAAAAAGAAGAAGAGTGTCAAAGTATTCTAACCAGAGGGTTAAAAAGCATTTTTACCCTAAAAAGCAAACTATAGCTTCTAATGAGAGAGTGTAAAACGCCGAATTTCTTCAATGACAAAATCTAACTGCTTTGATTCAAGTCCAGGGTAGACACCCAGCCAAAAAGTATCTTCCATGATGGTATCTGTTATCTTTAAATCACCCACAACACGAAAGCTATCAGGATCGCTTTTCTTTAAATCTACAAAACAAGGATGTTTTAAAATATTGCCACCAAAGAGCATTCTTGTTTGAATGTTTTTTGCTTCAAGATGCTGGACAATATTTTTTCGTGTAAAATGAGCTTGCTTGCTTTTTTTAAGAGTAAGAGGGAAACCAAACCAACTGGCCTTCGCTTGCTCTGTCTCGCGAGGAAGAATAAACCACTCTTCAAGATCTTTAACTCCCTCATAGAGATAATTCCAGTTTTCGCGGCGACGCTTGGTAAAAAGACTTAAACGGTCGAGTTGCGCCACACCGATGGCCGCCTGCATATCAGAGGCCTTCAAGTTATAGCCAAAGTGAGAATAAATATATTTATGATCATAACCTTTTGGAAGGTCACCTAATTGAAAATCAAATCTTTTCCCACACGTATTATCTTTTCCCGAAGGGCAATAACAATCGCGCCCCCAATCGCGAATAGAAAGGGCCGCTCTTTTTAAAAGAGAGCTTTTTGTGTAAACGGCGCCGCCTTCACCTGTTGTTAGGTGATGAGGGGGGTAGAAACTAGAAGTTCCAATATCGCCAAAGCTTCCTGTGCGTTTCCATTGTCCATCAAGGCAATACTCACTTCCTAGAGCATCACAATTATCTTCAATAAGAAAAAGATTGTGCTTGGTGCAAAAATCTTTAATTTTTTTTACGTCAAAAGGATTACCCAGGGTGTGGGCCACCATTACCGCTCGCGTTTTCGGAGAAAGGGCCTCTTCGAGCTGCGAGCAATCAATATTATACGAAGGAAGAGAAACATCCACAAAGACAGGAACAGCGCCATATTGAACAATAGGTGCAACTGTTGTAGGAAAGCCGGCGGCAACCGTAATTACTTCGTCGCCACGCTTAACCCTACGATCTTTGAGAAGAGGGGACGTGAGTGTCATGAAGGCCAAAAGATTTGCAGAAGAACCTGAATTGACAAACAAAGCAAAGGGAAGACCTATTTCTTTTGCTAGCTTTTCTTCAAAAGCATCAGTGTAACGACCTGAGGTGAGCCAAAATTCGAGTGAAGAATCCACGAGGTTTGTCATTTCTTCTTCGCCAAAAAAACGTCCTGCATAATTAACTCTGTCACCTTCGCGAAAGTCTTTTTTTTGATTAAACTGTAATTGATAATAATCTTTAGTGAGCTCAAGAATTTGATTTTTTATGTCAAGGGCACGTAATTGAGGATTTTCTATTTTTGCTTCCATGAGGAATGTATTCCTTATTTTTTTAATGATTGAGGTATTTCTGCAATTGCTCTAGCGAAAAAGGAACAATTTCCCTTGATGAGCTGTAGTAGTTTTTATACCAGAGAGTTGTTTCTTTAATAGTTGTCTCTAAATCCCAGCGAGCTTTCCAGTTAAGACGAGATTGTGCACGGGAACTGTCTAGTTGTAGAAAATTTGCCTCGGGAAAATCATCTCCTTGATGGACACTATAAGAGGCGCCATCCCCCCAATGCTGAGCTGCCAAAGAGACAACTTTTTCAACGGTGGCCGGACCATCATTTGATTGAGGAGAAAAGTTGTAACTTTCATCTTCTTGGTGTGGCCGATTTTGATAAAGTCTTTCTGCTAAAGTTAAATAACCTTCAAGAGGAGCAAAAACAATTTGCCATGGACGTATGGCCCTGGGAAAACGAAGTGAGACTTCTTCGTTTTTTGAAAATGAGCGCATGCAATCAGGCAAAAGGCGATAGTCGGCCCAGTCACCGCCGCCCACAACATTACCTGCTCTTGCTGTGGCCAAATTGAGATTATGTTTTTTTTCAAAATCAGCAGGATTGAAAAAACTGTGACGATAACTGGCCGTGACTAATTCGCTACATGACTTACTATTGGAGTAGGGATCTTTCCCCCCTAATTCGTCATTCTCTCGATAAGGCCAACTCCATTCTTTATTGTAGTAGCATTTATCTGTTGTGACATTGACAAAAGATCGCAGCTCACTTGAAGCACTTGTTCGTGCCGCTTCTAAAATGTTCACAGTGCCCATCACGTTGCTGGCATAAGTCTCTACGGGATTAAGATAGGATTCTCGAACAATCCCCTGGGCGGCCATATGAATAATAATTTGAGGGTTAGATTCTTTAACGGCCTCTTGAAGAAGAGATAAATTTGTAATATTGCCTTCTATGTGACGGTGGCAAAAATTCTTCAATTGAGCTTTTAAGAAAAAACTAGGATCAGTGCTAGGGGGTAGTGAAAAACCAGTAATCTTGGCCCCAAGTTGATGAAGATATAAAACTAACCAACTACCCTTGAAACCTGTATGACCCGTGAGAAAAACGCGTTTATTTTTCCAGAAATTCTTTTCCATCTTACCTCAACTTAAACCCAGATTTCTTTTGCAGGAACTTGAAGCGTTTTTTGCACCCAAGGAGGATTCCCCTTTTCTACAAGTTCTTCAAGATAAAGTTTGTCACGCATTGTGTCCATGCACTGCCAGAAGCCATTATGTTTATAAGAATAAAGTTGTTTATCTTTTGCTAGCATTTCAAGAGGGGCCTGCTCTAAAACAGTGGAATCTTCTTTGATGTAATTAAAAACCTTATCGCTAAAAACAAAAAAACCACCATTAATCCACCCTCCATCACCAAGAGGCTTTTCTGTGAATCCTTGAATTTGTTCGTTTTCACCAATAACAAGCTTTCCAAAGCGTCCTTTTGGCTGCACTGCTGTGACAGTGGCCATTTTTCCATGTTTTTTATGAGCAGCAAGAAGAGAAGGAATATCCACATCGGCCAATCCATCCCCGTAAGTTACCATGAAATCCTCACCCTCATTGATATAAGGGCGAATACGCTTAATGCGTCCTCCTGTCATGGTAAGCTCTCCCGTATTAACAAGAGTTATTTTCCAAGGCTCGGCCTGGTGAGCATGAATTTGTTGATGATTTTTTTGAGTAAAATCAAAGGTGACATCAGAACAATGAAGGAAGTAATTGGAAAAATATTCTTTGATGACGTGACCTTTATGACCAAGGCAAATAACAAATTCATTGAAACCATAGGAAGAATAAATTTTTAGGATGTGCCAAAGAATTGGTCGTCCACCAATTTCAATCATAGGCTTTGGTTTTAAGTGTGACTCTTCGCTAATGCGCGAGCCTAGACCTCCGGCCAAAATAACAACTTTCATAAATATTTCTCCCCAAAATACGAACTTATGAGAGAGAATATCTAAGAATAAATTATTTAGCGAGGTTTTTTTATGAAAAGAATAGCATTAATGCGGCACGGAGAAGGTGATCACAATGTTGAAAGATTTTTTAGCGGCAACCCCAATCATCCCAATTATCGAGTTGCGCACTTGACAAATGAAGGAAGACAGCAAGTAAAAGATTCTGCAAAGAAGATGAGCAGTGAAATTAAAAAAATGAATTTAAAAGAGATGATGATTTTTGTCTCTCCACTTCCAAGAACGAGGCAGACAGCAGAGATCCTGCAGGAGAATATTTTTGATTGTTGCCCTGGTTTAAAAATTGAAGAGAAGGTCGTAGATAGTTTAATTGAGGTTGATATGGGAGATTTTGAAGGAAAAAATATTGAAGAGTTTTCTTATCATCCCTGGAATCTTGATCACTATCAGAAGTATGGCGGAGAAGGTGTTGAGGATTTACTTAAGCGGGGAAGGAAGTTTGTAGATGAGATTAATCAACTGAAGAATCTTCCTGATTTTTTTGTGGCCGTTTCTCATGGATCCCCCTTGCGTTATCTTGCGCAAGTACTAGGAGTCAAAGAAGATATTAAGCTTGATACCGCTGGATTTTACTTAACAAATTTTGACATTTCCTCTAAATGACTTTTTTGCAGACCAAGTACATCACACCAGAGATCATTAGGAGGGAGAATCTTGCGATGAGTAAGATCAAAAAGGGCAAAGTCAAAATAGGCCTCAGAGGATTTTTTTTCTTCTTCCGAATTATCTAGCAATAAGAAGATCTCTTGCTTCATGGTGAAAATAAATTTGTTTTTGTATCCAATGGGAGTTGATTTTACCAGAATGGCATCACTTTCTTTGAGCTCTTTAAGATAGCGAACAGAGACCATGGTTACAACAGGACCGATTTTATTTTTTTGGATAAAATCTATATTCATCCCTTTTTTATTTAATATTTCCCAGCGGGCATCTTCAAAAATATTGAGATAAGAGGCATTATTAACGTGGCCAAAAGAATCGATGTATTTACCAGGTATGGTGGTGCGGTAGAGAGAAGTAGACGGAAGAGGGAACGTTTCAAACAAAATTGGATCTTTATGATGCATGAAGAGCGCTCCCTCTGAAAAATTATTCCGAAAGAATTCTATTGTAACCTTTTTCTCGACAAACGTTAACCATGCTTCCTTGAAGGGCATCAACTTCTAGGTGTTCGTTGGCCGTCCAATGCTTGATGGAGAACTTACTGTAGCTTCCGTGAGAAACTTGGTGAATCATAAGGGCCGCTAGAGCACAAAATCCATTAGAGTAGTATAGTTGTCTCAAGTTTTGGTAACAAATTCTAATCTTGTTGTCATAACCAAGAGAGAAGCGTGGTTCAGAACCAATATACTTAGGGCCATGAAAAGAAGTAGATTTTTTCCCCGTTTGAGTGTGAACAGTTCCAGTTTTCTTGCACTGTCTTGAAGAATCACTGTTAACGTATTTCATCTTATGCAAACGTTTACGAATTTTGTCTTTTTGCTCATCATTGAGTTTCTTGTGATCAGTGCGATCAAAAATCTCTTCAATATTGTCAATGAGAAATTCTTTAGCAAGATCAAACTCATTGCTTCCTAGTTGATAAGAAGAGGCCTGTGATTGAGTGAAAGTTAAAGTTAATGCTAAAAATAGAAAAGAGGCGAGGAAAGTGGTTTTTTTATTCATATGTACTCCTTGATGGTTGATTCTTGTTACATGATGAATAATTTTTTTTGAACAAATTTTTTTTACTGAAGGACGTATCTGGTTTTTTTAGAGAGCTTGTCGCCTCTATAGCGGTAATCACTTCCTTTCTTTTCTGACGGAGTTCTAAAACTTATTAATGTTTTTGGAGAGTGTAAAAGTGCAAAGGTTAATTGCCAGAATGTTGAGGTTGTGGACTTTCCTGTTAGGTAACTTTTTTGAGGGCAGGAGGCATATCCCTCTATATTCATCATAGATTTAGGAAAGAGAAGCGGTGATCTTCCTGAGTCAATGGAGATGTTAATTTTATAGTCGCTACAATGGGATCTTTCTAAAACGTCGATAATAGCACTTTTAACAATAATGGCCTCTCCTCTTAAAATGGAAGCAGGAACTGTTCGTCTTTTAGAATGAACCTTAATAATGGTATTAAAGTCGCTGGCCATTGTTGAGAAGGATATCAGAGAGAGAAAAAGGGTAATGTTTTTTATATTCATGAAGGAGAAGCTAACGGAGATTTAGAAAAAAGAAAATAAGAGAAATGAGTCCTTTTCTTTTTTTTTCCCCAAAGGAGATAAGCCTGTGATCACCGGAGGCAAATATCTCTCCTTTTTCTTGTGTTTCGTGGTTAAAAAACTCCACTTGAGATGATTTAATGTAGGCCTCCCTGGCAGAAAGGGTCCTTATTTGATCATTTGTGACATCATAAGATTGCCAGGGACGAAGAGGTGATTCCTTTAACAGATCATCTTCTTTTTTTTCTGCGATAGAGCTAGGAGAAGGTGTGGACTTAGTGGGATTACTTTTTTTTGTCGTTTGCTTTAAGCTAATGGCCATAAAAAATCACCTTTTCTTTTACACCGCTTCACACCGTCATAGAGAAAAGAGATTTTTTATTTTTCTCTTGTTCTGCTAAATACTTTATTTTCTCGCATCGTTTTTCAGCAAGAACGCTAATTTCCAGCAAGAGCTTTCTCATTTCATGGGCCACTGCTTTTGTTGAAGCATGTTCAAGGACAGACCAACGCAGAGCGGTTGCTTCCTCTCCGTAGACACTTTCACGAATTCCTGTTTCTGCAAGGGCCGAAACATTTTCTTTATACCATTGCCATATTTCACGGGAAAGTTTTTTATGCGTAGAGTATTTTGTAGGAACAAAAAGAGTATCAAAGTTAATCTGCATCTCTCTTTTAAATTCATCGAGGAAATAGCGAAAAACTTTAAAGTTTCGAAAATTATTAATTTTACATTCGAGAGGAGATATTAGTAGATCACTACTGACAAGTGCATTAGTGATAAGCCGATTCCAGTTAGGAGCACAGTCAAGGATAATGAGGTCAAATTTTTCTTTAAGAGGTTTGATGATTTTTTCTTTGAGCCAGTATTCTCGCCGATTAATATTTCCAAGAGACTCGTTGAGGGCGGCAAGCTCGGGAGTCTCCGGTATATATTTCAAGGTGGGAATTTCAGTGTCACGGATGACATCTTCTATTCTTGCTGTTCTATTAAAAATATCAGCGAGGCCTTTAGTTTCGTTTAATTTTTTTATAACAGCATCGAGATCATTAGAATCTTCCAGGTCTAAATCATGGCCCATGGCAGAGGTGATATCACCTTGCATATCGAGTCCAATAACACACGTTCTTATATTATGAAGTGCGGCCATGCGCGAAATATTGAGAGAGAGCGTTGTTTTAAGAACCCCACCTTTGGTGGTGAAAATGGCCATACAGAGAGGGGAATCCCATTTTTTCATAAACCCCCATTTCTCTCCAATAGAAGGCAGTGACGTCATGTCCCACCCTCGAGAGTTAATGGCACCTATTTGACAGCGTTTTCCTCGTGGAATTTCTTCATTTTCTTCGGCCATAAAAAGACAGGTTTTTGAAATTGACTGACCGAAAAGCTGTGAGATTTTTTTGGGCGTATAGATATCACTCCTCATTTGCGTGCAACCTTTTTCCTAATGCTAAAACATTCATTGTTTTAATAATTGTAAATGAAGGAGGATTTGGCCGTCAAAACATGAGTCTCATTATTTAAGCAGGATTATTGTTTGAAATGTAGATGCCTTTTACCTGATATTTTTCTTCTATTATTTTTTTCAGTTCCTGAACGCCAAACTGCTCTGTAGCACTATGTCCTCCTGCGAAAAGAGCTACATCTGCTTCGCGAGCATCATACCAATCATACTCGCGCAATTCCCCTGTCAAAAAAGCATCGAGGTTTTGCTCTTTGGCCAATTTCCAATAACCTGATGCGCCACCAGTAATAATTCCCAGGGATTTGATTTTTTTATGAGGATCATTAAAGGGTGGGGCAAGAAGAACTTCATGTTGAAGAATTGCGGCCAGTTTTTCTTTGAGTTGCTCTTGAGAAAGAGGTTTCTTGAAAACTCCTTTAACGCCAAGAGGCATTTTTTGAGGTTCACCAAAGGGGGCCAACGAAGTGAGGTTTATTTTTTTAGCGATACTGGCAGCATTTCCCGCTTTGGGGTGAGCATCGAGAGGAAGATGGTGACCTATGAGGCTTATATCGTGCTGCATAAGAAGCTTCACTCTTTTACCAAAAGCACCTGTCAGCGTTTTCTCCTGCCCTCGCCAAAAGAGACCATGGTGCACAATGAGTACATCTGCTTTCAATTTAACGACTTCTTGAATTGTTTCGAGATCGGCAGATACAGCGTAGGCAATTTTTGAAATAGCTTTCTTTCCTTCTACCTGGAGACCGTTTGGCCCATAATCTTTAAATTGATGGATAGAAAGATAATTATTTAGAAAAGTTGAGAGTTCTTGGATAGTGATTTTATTTTTCATAATTCCTCAGTGAAAGCTTCTCGCCAAGCTTTAGATCAATATTCTTTTTTCTTTTTGATTTTATTTCAAGAGCATATTTCCCTCTATACTTTTGACTCGTATAAAAATTGTCTTGTTTATTAATGGATGGATTGGCCTTCATTTTTTTTTCAATACCTACAATATTGAGATCTTTATCAAGGATAATTAAATCTAAATCAAAAAAAGTATTATACATCCAAAATTGAAGTTGTGCTTCCTCTGGAAATTCAAAAAGAAGCGCCATTGTATTTGTAAACTCATCATCTCTGATGTTGCTAAGACCTGAAATGATTTCTTGTTGAGTTTTTGCTAAATAAACCTTCTCTATAACAACCTTTCCTTGCTTGATGAGTGTATAGCGTGGACTTTTTTTATTAAAGGCCATTAATGAAAAAGAGATAAAAATTATAATCGTATTTTTTTTCATGAGCATTTCTGTTTTTTTTCTGTATCTTACTTCTCTACAGGGGAGAGGGAAATGATTTTTTTTCTATTATCAGCTTTAATTATTACCGGTAGCTTTTCAATTCAAGCTTTACCAGAAGATTCTTTTCTTTCTCGTATAAGTGATAGGTTTTATCGAAAAAGAAGTAAGACTTTTTCTTCTTCTCTTTCTCCTTCTAAGGATCTTTCATCTGCTCCTATAAGAAAAAGAAGTACCAGTCGAGATGAAATTTATTTAACCTCTGTAGATAAAAAGAAGAGGGCCGTTTCTATGAGGAATTTAAAAGAGATGGGGGTTGAAAAAAAAGACAAAAAGAAAAGCGAAAATAATACAGAAATTGATGAAGAAAAAGTTCGTATTATATTTAAGAGGAAAAACAGAAAGGGAGAAAAGAGAAGTCCACATGTTTGGAAGTATCGATTACCTGAAGTACCACCCAACGTTCCTTCTCTAGATTTATCTCAATTGAAATCTTATTGCAGAGAAGAGGAGTATCATTCTGCTGCGTCTACACGTGTGAGAACACAAAACTTTAGAATCGAATTCAATACACAACTTTGTAAACTGAACCAGCTTGAAGATAGAAAATTTGAAAAAAAAGAGCTTGATGCAATCGAAATGAAAGTATCCTCCCTTCTTGAACGTTATTACGAAGGAGAAAGAAGAAATCCTGAAGTAGATAGTCTTGTTGATACAATTATTGAGAAAGGAGAAAAACTATCTAAAAGATCACTTTCTTTTATCAGAAGGAACAACGGATAACATTTTATCGAAGACCTTCTTTGATACAATCTTAGAGACGGCCTTGATAAAGAGAGGGTGAAAGTCAGGTCCTACTTCGTGCGTTCTTTTTTCTAAACTTGTTACAAAGTTATAAGGCCACTTTTTCTGAACAAAGTTAGCTAGAGAAGTTGGAATCATTCCCTTTGGATCAACAAGAGCATCGAGGTCCATTAGTGTTTGAGATTCACCTAGAGGATAGAGATAAAAATTAGATTCATGGACAATGGCCCGAACAATTCCTTTTACAGGAGGATATTTTTCAAGTTCAGAAGAAGTTGAATAGACATTCATGGCCTTCATCTCTGGAATAACTTTTAAAATTGTGTGCATGAGACTGTCTCGTGGATCAGCAGGCCAGGGAAGCTCGGTGATACTGTAAGTGACAGCATTAAGGTAATCATATTCTTCGGCCATCTCTTTAATCCGAAGACTTGGTGTCCAAAGATGAGAATCTTCAACATTTCGTAAAACCTGAAGGACTTTCAAAATAGATTCATTAATAATGGCAACGCCCTTAAAGGCCATTAAGGAATCTCCTTCTACTTTTTTACTAAAAACAACAACTCCTTCTTTTTCATATTCAAAATTCCAAGAAGAAGGAATTTTTTTTACATATTCTTTAATTCTTGGGTCAACATTTTTAAGATCAAGTCCTGCCTGAGATGATAATTCAAATGTTGGTGTCGGAGCAGCAAAGACTAAAGAAGTTATGAGCATAAAAAAAGAGAAGAGAAAATGTGTCATCATAAAGGCCTTTAGAAAAGAGTAATTAACCTTGGTTTTTTTCCCTTTCGGTTGAAATTCTCATGTCATGAGCCTCAAGAATTTTTTCAAAAACTTCATCTGTGGATAATTTGATTAATTCACTTGGGGTAATTGAGTCATCAAAAAGGATGGGAAGTTTATCAAAATCATCAGACAAAAGAGGCAGTCGATTGGCCGCGGCCTCATCAATTTTTTGAACAGGTGTAAAGTGAGGAGTTGTTTTGAGAACACTGGGAAATTCTTCAAGGAGATTTTTAATGGAAGTGACGACTTGAATAAAATGATCAAGCTCTTTTTTAGTAAAACTTTCAGTAGGTTCAATCATAAGACCGTAGACTTCAGGGAAAGCGACAGTAGGGGAATGAAGTCCAAAATCAAGGAAAAGTTTTCCCGCTAAGGGAATTACTGAATTTTTAGGGATGTTTTTTGATTCAATTTTTTTAAAGAGTTCTTCTTCGAGAGTAATAATAAATTCATGCATACGTGGAATATTTGTCGCTCCACGAGGAAGAAGAGGGTAATGTTGCTGGATTTTTGTCCCAAGATAGCGAGCAGAGAGAACAGCAATAGAAGACATGCGTCTTACACCTTCAGAGCCGAGTGCTTTTAAATAAGTGTAGCAACGAACTTTATGGGCAAAGTTTCCATGGTGACGGTGAATATCTCCAATAGACTTTTCTTTTTTTATTAATTTATAGCTTTTTGTTTTCTCATCTTTTTCAACTTGAGTTCCAGGAATATAAGGTGCTAGTTTTTCACAAACAGCGACAATGGCATCACCTGGACCTCCTCCCCCATGAGGGATACTCCATGTTTTATGAAGATTGTTATGAACAGCGTCAACTCCCATCGTTTTCAAGTTCACGATCCCCGCAATAGCATTCATGTTTGCCCCATCCATATAAACAAGAGCACCCACGCTATGAATAAGCTCAGCAATTTTCTTGAAATTTGTTTCAAAAACGCCTGATGTATTTGGATTCGTTATCATAACGCCAAGAATATTTTCTCCATGAAGAGCAACTTTTTCCTTGATGTCTTCAAGGTCAATTTGTCCTGTTGTTTTATCACTCTTAAGAAGAACTATTTTCTCAACTCCAGCGTAAGTGGCCGTGGCAGGATTTGTTCCGTGGGCCGTCTCGGGAATAAGAATTATTTTTCGCTTAGTATCTTTTTTATCTTCAAAATAGGCCTGGAACATTTTAATGGCGGCCAATTCTCCATGTGCTCCGGCCACGCATTGAGTGACGACACTGTGAAGGCCTGTTATTTTTTTAAACATCTCTTGGATTTCATAGAGAATATGGAGGTTCCCTTGAACATTTTCTTCAAGGGCCTGAGGATGACTTTTGGTGAAAAGTGGCAGTGATGCTGCATAATCATTAATTTGTGGATTATATTTCATGGTACATGAACCAAGAGCATAGACGTGGTCATCAGGAGAGACATTTTGTCGGTTGAGGTGATGATAAAACTCGAGAACTTCTTTTGAAGAAAAAGAGCGTATTTGACTAACCTCTCCTTGCTCAGGGGTTTGATATAATGAGGGGAGTGGCGATTTTTCACTGCGAGATGTAAGTGAAAATTCATCGATAAGAAAAGAAACGATCTTACCTATTTCTTCATGGGTATGAAGGTCATTAAAAAATATTTTCACATAAGAATTTGATTTGTCATGGTGAAGTCTTTCGCTAATATCAACTCCTAGCTGGATATTTGCTTTTTTTGAAGCAGAGGCGAGAAGGTCTTCTTTTTTCGTCTTTAATATTACTTCGTTTATAAAATGATCTTTAAAGGCCAATGATATTTTATCATCATCCCAGTAAGGATTCATTTTCTGTAGAAAGAAAGATATGTTTTCTTTAGATTTTTCAAGCTTTCTTCGAAGTCCCTCACTTCCCTCTAAGAGTAATGTCGCCCCGGCCAGTGTCGCAATAAAGGATTGATTTGAACAAATATTACTGGTGGCCTTGTCGCGGCGAATATGTTGCTCTCGTGTAGAGAGAATGAGAGTTAGACACTCTTTTCCAGAAATATCTTTTGCTTTTCCAATAAGACGACCAGGCATAGAACGAATTGAATTTTTATCTTTCTCATTATAGCGCATTCCAAAGATACCTAGCCCTGGACCTCCAAAATTTGGACCAATGGCCAGAGACTGTCCTTCACCAACAATAATATCAACGCCTTCTTTTTTACTGCCAAAAAGAGAGGGCCTTTTTACTCCGGCCGCAGAGAGATAGTGTGGATCAATACTGCAAACGGCCAGTGCATCAAAGCAGTGACTAAGATCTGTTAACAAATCAACATCTTCTGCTAATCCCAAAGAATTAACTTGTTGAAAAAGAACAGCACTAACTTTTCCTTCATCTTCTTTGAGTTGCTGCTTTAATAAATCATAATCAGTTAGACCTGACTCCTTGTGGAGTGGAATAAACTTAAGCTCAATCTGACGATGATGGGTTTTTGTTTTGAGAACATTTATTTCTTGAGGGAAAATTCCCTCCGAGACGTAGACAATCTTTTTATTCTTTTTTAATCTCTCGGCACAAAAAACAGCTTCTACAAGTGCCATGGAGCGATCGTACAGAGAGGCATTGATGGCCTCCATCCCTGTTAACTTACTCATTAGAGAAGTGTAGGCCCAGAGTCCGACTAAAGTCCCTTGTCCTCTCTCGCTCTGATAAGGAGTGTAGGCCGTCGTTAACCCTCGAAGACTTGATATTTCACTAAGTTCTTTTGGAAGTGAATACCAAAGAAGAGAGTCCCCTATGAAACAAGTTTTATCTGTGAGATTTCTCTGACTCACTTCTTCCATGTGCTTAAGGAGATCTTCGTAACCGATCTCTTTGAAGAGAGAGCTAAAAGAGTCGCTGTCAAACTTAATTTCTTGAGAAATATGATTAAAGAGATCATCTGTTCTTTTCAATCCAAGGAAGTCTAAAATTTCTTTTTCATCATTTTGACTCATAGGAATATAGTGTCTTGCTAATTCACGATCTTTGCGGACAATAGAATAAGGGATTGTCATATTTTTCCTCAAAAAAAATAGTGCTATTATTCCCCCCAAATTATAATTTTTTTTATGGCCTGGCCAGATAAAGAGATCATGTGAATCATTTAATTGAAAGAATTTTAAAGAAGAGTAGTTGGAGCGAAATTTATCGCTACCACCTTCGCCAGCACTATGGTTTGAAAAAAGAACTTTTTTTTAGGGCCCTTGCTATGAAGGGAGGAGAGGATTCTTTTATTTGGGATTTGACGATGGGCATGGGACATGATGCCTTGATGATGCTTTCTGTTGGCGCTCACGTCTACAGTATTGAGAAATCACCGCTTGCCTGGGAATTAACAGAGGCCCAGAGAAATCTTTTTGCCTACCCGGATCTTTTTCAACGATGGCAAATGAAGAAAAGTGATGCACTAACTTTTTTAGAACAGCAAAAAATAAATAATGAGGAAAATACTCCAGATGTCATTTACCTCGACTTTATGTTTTTCTCAGATGATCAGGGGCGAAAAAAAACGGCCCTTCCTAGTCTTGAAATGCAATTTTTAAGATCTCTAGGAGATG
>CALDHR010000309.1 GCA_937898585.1 uncultured Oligoflexia bacterium | reverse complement strand
CGGTAACTTATTTGAAATGTATGAACGCATTACAGGTGAAAATCCCTACAAAGTCCCCATGAGAATTTTTCCCGCGGTCCATTACACCATGGGAGGTCTCTGGGTAGACTACAACCTCATGAGCACCATTCCTGGACTTTTCGTCCTCGGCGAAGCGAACTTCTCCGATCACGGCGCCAACCGCCTCGGTGCTTCGGCCCTTATGCAAGGTCTCGCTGACGGCTATTTTGTCATTCCCTATACACTCGGCGACTATCTGGCCACTAACAAATTTGAAGATGTTACAACAGATCATCAGGCCTTTAAAGATTCAGAACACGAAACACGCAGCATGATCGATCGCCTCCTCCCCATCAAAGGAGAAAAAACGGCCGACGAAATTCACCGCGAGCTGGGAAAAGTAATGTGGGATTGCGTCGGCATGTCACGCAATGAGGCCGGACTCAAAGAGGCCCTGAAAAGAATCCCTGAAATTCGCGAAGAGTTCTGGAAAAATTTGCGCATCCCAGGCGATGCAAACGATCTCAATGTAGAGTTAGAGAAAGCATCTCGCATTGCTGACTTTTTGGAACTCGGTGAACTCATGGCACGCGACGCACTTGAGCGCAATGAATCATGTGGTGGTCACTTCCGCGAAGAATCACAGACACCAGAAAACGAAGCAAAAAGAGATGATGAGAACTTTTGCCACACTTCTGTTTGGGAATATAGCGGACAAGACTCTGTACCTAATTTCCACAAAGAAGAACTAAAGTTTGAAAACGTTAAACTAACTCAAAGAAGTTATAAGTAATAAAGAAAAAGAGGTCGTTATGAACAACCAACACGAAATGACCATGACGCTCAAATTAAAGATTTGGCGCCAAAACTCTCCTAAAGATAAAGGAGAGCTCGTTGATTATAAACTAGAAGGGGTCTCTCCTGACGTCTCCTTCCTGGAAATGCTGGACCTTCTCAATCACAAACTCATCAAAGAAGGCCAAACTCCTGTCACTTTCGATCACGATTGCCGCGAGGGAATTTGTGGAATGTGCTCTTTGATGATTAATGGTCAGGCCCATGGCCCTGAGGCCCTTACAACAACTTGCCAACTTCACATGCGAAAATTTAATGATGGCGATACCATCGTTATTGAACCTTTTCGCGCTAAGGCCTTCCCTGTCATCAAAGATTTAACCATCGATCGTACAGCTTTTGACACCCTCGTTGAGCAAGGTGGCTATATTTCAGTAAATACAGGTAATGCTCAAGATGCCAACTGCCTGCCCATCGCCAAAGAAAACGCCGACCTCTCTATGGATGCGGCCAGCTGTATCGGTTGCGGCGCCTGCGTGGCCTCCTGTAAAAATGCTTCGGCCATGCTCTTTGTTTCAGCAAAAGCATCTCATCTTGGCCTTCTCGAACAAGGAAAAGTTGAGCATAAAATGCGCGTTGAAAAAATGGTCAACAAAATGGATGATCTTGGTTTTGGAAACTGCACCAATGAAGCCGAATGCGAAGCGTCATGCCCTAAAGGAATTAGCATTTCCAACATTGCTAGACTCAATCGCGACTACTTTAAATCTATGGTTTTCTAAAAAAATCAGCTATCTTACTTTTCATGCTTAAAATTTATAATGAGAGCACCACCCTTTTTCTTCAAAGGGTGGACTTTCTCACAAAAGATATCCTTAAAAAAATATTTACCGTCTCTGTCGGCCCTAAACGCTTTCTTTTCAAAGATCGCTATTATCCTCTTCACTATGCTGTTATGAGTGAAAATAAAAGTATCGCTTATTTTCAAAGCGAAAATTATCTTTTGGCCTTTAACGAAAGACTTATTTCCCTTCTCGACGAAAAACTCCTCCGCGATATTATCACGCATGAACTCACTCACTATTTTTCTTTTATCGAGTCTCCTTTATCTTTTTTAAAAGAAAAACCTCACGGAGAAAGCTTTCAACTCACAGGAAAAAAATACGGCATTTCTGAGATGATTTTATCGGCCAGCTTTGATCTTCAGGCCCATGAACAAGAACTCAAACGCAAAAGTAAACTTGTAGATCAAGTTCAAAAACTCTTTCGCTTAGGTCAATCAAGCGAAATTCATGAAGCTCAAAGTGCTCTTCTTATGGCCAATGAATTGATGAGAAAATACAATCTTACTCTTAAAGCACAGAATCTTTCTTCTCTTGAAAACCAAAGAGAAGATTTATATTGTTTAGACATCTTAAAGATAAAAAAAAATTCTGCAAAATATTTGGCCATTAGCGATATTTTAAAAACTTTTCATGTCATTCCTATTTTCTCTAAAGGTCAAGGGCAGACGACCCTTCAAATTACAGGTGACTATGAAAATATAAAATTGGCCGAATATATCGCAAATTTCCTTGATTATGAGATGGAGCAAATGTGGGAAAATAATAAAAAAGAATACGGTCTTTCTGGAATCACGGCAAAAAACTCATTTATGCATGGAATAAAAGATGGTTATTTGAAAAAAATTTCAACTCCGCAAGCAAAAGAAAAAGACCTTCTTTTTCTCAAAGAAAAAATGCTGTTAAAAAGAATAGATCTTTTTATGCCTCATCTTTCTCATAAAAATTCACGTGCTTGCTCTTTTGATAAAAAGGCCTACTTAGAAGGAA
>CALDHR010000308.1 GCA_937898585.1 uncultured Oligoflexia bacterium | reverse complement strand
CCTAAATAGTCTTTTTTGTTATTCAAAAAATTTTCAAGTGAGATGCTATTCTAATGATGTTGAATTTTTAGTCGTCGATTCTTTTGCGCCTTTTCCGACATTTGAGCGAATGGATGTAAAAGGTGTTGCGACTTACGTTCAGACAAAAGAAAAATTTCATGTCTACTTTCGCATTGAAAACTGGGATGTTGAAAATGGTGTGGCCATGAGTGTGCGCTCAAGAGGGGTTAGTCCCATGTTTGGGGCCGATAATTATCACAGCAAGGGGCGAGAAAATTATCTGCGCGGTGATATTGACGGAGCTCCGTTAGACTGCTTTTACGAAAGATAATAAAGAAGAGGGCCATCTTAATGAATAAATGGCCCTCCTTTATATTATTTACAATTATTGACACAAACCTTTTCTTTCTGAACTTCAAGACCACAAATGGAATAGCAGTCAGCATAGAAAGAATCACACTCACAATCTTGAGTACACGATTTGGTGAAATTTGAGAGAAAAGGAGTTGATGTCAACTCAGGATTTTTCTTATGCTCTAATTGGGCCATCCGGTAGTCTCTCTGAGCTTCACTGTTACATTGCCGATAAGATTGTTCACAAGATTGCGAACACTGCTTTTGAGCAATTTTACACTGAACAACGCAACTTCTCTCTTCACTTGTGTGAGGTTCTTCAAAAACATATTGAGTTTTATAAATTGGGCCTAGGGCACAACTTGTTAAAAGAAAAAACAAAAAAGCTTTTTTCATTACTTCATCTTCTTTTCGAGATTTTCTTTAATGGCCTTAAGAAAATCTTCTGTATTGAGATAATGTTCTTTTGAGAGATTTTTTCCATGAATACAAAGAGCGAGATCTTTGGTCATTTTTCCACTCTCTACTGTCTCCACGCAAACTTCTTCGAGAGTTTTACAGAAGTTGATAAGTTCTTGGTTATTATCAAGTTTTCCGCGAAACTCTAATCCTCTAGTCCAAGCAAAAATAGAGGCCATGGGGTTTGTAGATGTAGGTTTCCCTTCTTGGTGTTGACGAAAATGACGAGTGACAGTTCCATGAGCTGCTTCGGCCTCCATTGTTTTTCCATCAGGAGTGAGAAGTGTTGATGTCATCAAACCAAGAGAGCCAAAGCCTTGGGCCAAACTATCAGACTGAACGTCACCATCATAGTTTTTGCAGGCCCAAATAAACTCACCATTACTCTTCATGGCAAAGGCCACCATGTCATCGATAAGGCGATGCTCGTAAGTAATTTTTTTGCTCTCAAATTTTTTGCGGTAATCCTTTTCAAAGACTTCTTGAAAGATATCTTTAAAACGACCATCATATTTTTTTAAAATAGTGTTTTTAGTGGAAAGGTAAAGAGGCCATCCTTTAACCAGGGCCTGGTTAAAACAGCTATGAGCAAAGCCGTAAATAGATTCATCCGTGTTGAACATGGCAAGGGCCACACCATCGCCTTTATAATCATAGACTTTCCATTCTTGCTTTTCTCCTGACTCGCTGGTGAAAGTCATCATGAGAGTTCCCTTCCCTTTAATGATGGCATCGGTGGATTTATATTGATCGCCAAAAGCGTGACGGCCAATGCAAATAGGGTGAGTCCAATTAGTAACGAGACGAGGAACATTTTTACAGATGATAGGTTCGCGAAAAACAGTCCCCCCTAAAATATTGCGGATAGTTCCGTTGGGAGAAAGATACATTTTTTTAAGTTTAAATTCTTCGACTCGTTGTTCATCTGGCGTGATGGTGGCACACTTAATACCAACACCGTGTTCTTTGATAGCGTGTGCAGAGTCAATAGTTATTTGATCAGATGTTGCATCTCGGCTTTCCCTTC
>CALDHR010000307.1 GCA_937898585.1 uncultured Oligoflexia bacterium | reverse complement strand
TGGTTGTGATTTGACATGGTTTTAAACCTACCATTTTCGTCCCAATAAAGAAAATTGAACTCCTTACTTTTCATGTTCCTACAAAAAAAAGAAACTATAAAAAGATACAAAAAAAGAAAAAGACTGTTAAAAGATCTATTGCAAGCAGTGCTCCCCTTAAAAAGAAGAGAGCATCCCTTCAGTCTCAAGAAAGTGACCTTTTAAAGAGTTTAAAAAGCTTTGATAAAAGCTATAAGAAGACAGAAAAAGAACAACAAAAACACCCAGACACCGTCAATCAATTAATTCAAGAACTTGAAAGTTTTAAAATGGATTACGATCCTAATCACTAAATTGCAGAGAAATAATTAACGGCGATGAATTTCTTTCCATTCGTTTCCTTTAGCATAATAATAAAATCGATTAACTAGCCCCGATCTTAAATGAAAACCTACGATGTGATGTTTGGCCTCTTCTATTTTAACATCATATTTTCTTTCATAAAAAAAATCTTTCCCTGATTTTTTCCACCACCCAAGAACTGGACCTCGATGAAATGAATGAGAAGGTATCTGCTCTAAATCCTGTTTATCCCAAAAAAGAGAAATCATATAAGATCTCACTTCATTTTCTTCCTCTCGATGATTCACTTCACCCTCTCGATGAAAGATAATAATAAGGGCCTTCTTATATTGAGGAAAATAGCGATAGCGAATTTTTTCAATAAAAGAATCTTCTCCTGTTTTAACGAGAGGATATGAAAAGATCATTTCTTTTTTTTCATTAAAAAGAGAAATTTCATTAAAAATATCATAACGACGATAGACAAAATATTCTTTTTTCTTGTCATCATTAAGATCAAAAGAAAAATAAGAAGGTTTATCTAAGAGATTTTTTTTAAAGCGATGATAAAATCGTTTTTCAAAAACTTCGGGGGTAAAATTTTTATAATCTATAAACCTTTTAAAAAAAAGATAATCAGAGGAAAGAAGAGGAAAAGAAAAAAAGAAGAAAAATATTGATGTGAAAATTACAAGATAATTCATAAAAAGAATCATAGTTCACATCATGATCCCCCTCAAGATGAGCTTACATAGGAAGCTTTTTCCCTCCTAGTAGATGAAAGTGAGTATGAAAAACAGTCTGTCCTCCATTAACACCCGTATTAGTTAAAACGCGAAATCCTTCGTCTGCTATTTTATTTTTTTGAGTGTACTCTTTAATGGCCAAAAAGATATCACTTAGCTGACAAGGATCATTTTCCACTAAATCACTCACATGGGATGTATGATTTTTATGAATAAAGAGAAGATGAATAGGAGCAACGGGTGCAATATCTTTAAAGGCCAAAACTTTTTCATTTTCAAAAACTATTGTAGAGGGAATCTCTTTTTTCGCGATTTTACAAAAAAGACATTGTTCATCATGAAGTAATGTTGTCATATCACACCTCTCTTACTCGTTTAATATTGGCACCAAGGGCGGAGAGCTTTTTCTCCAACTGCTCATAACCTCGATCTAAATGATAGATGCGCTCAACGGTCGTCTCTCCTTCGGCCACAAGGGCGGCCAAAACAAGAGCGGCCGAGGCCCTTAAATCGGTACACATCACGGGTGCGCCTTGAAGTTTAGTATCTCCCATTACAAAAGCGGCACTTCCTTTTAAGGTAATATCAGCATTCATTCTCTTTAATTCAGAGACATGCATAAATCTATTTTCAAAAATATTTTCTGTCACCACAGAGGCCCCTTTTACTTGCGTTAAGAGAGACATAAGTTGTGCTTGAGCATCTGTAGGAAATCCTGGATAGGGGGCCGTATCAACTTTAACTGAATGAAGGTCATTTGATTTATATAAATGAGCAATCCTCTTTTCTTCATCAACATCAAATTTGGCCTTCATTTCCTTAAGAAGTTGAAAAAAAGAGCTCATGTGATCACTTCTAATATTTTCTACAATCACATCACTTTTCGTCATAAGGGCCGCAATGATAAGAGTCATGGCCTCAATACGATCAGGAATGGGACGATAAGAAAAAGAGCGCATCTTCTCAATACTCATTCCCTCTATCTCAATAGTAGATGTTCCTTCTCCTGAAATAGTCGCTCCCATTTCTCGCAAAAAGCAGGCAAGATCTTGAATTTCTGGCTCTCGAGCAGCGTTATCAATAACAGTTTTCCCTCTCGCTAGAACAGCTGCCATCATAATGTTTTCAGTGGCCCCAACAGAAGGAAAATCAAGAGCAATTTCCGTTCCAATAAGACCTTCTTCAGCTACACTCGCATGCACATAACCTGCTTCAATTTCAATGGTGGCCCCCATGGCCTTAAGTCCTTTGAGATGCAAATCAATAGGGCGATCACCAATAGCACAGCCACCTGGAAGAGAAACAGAGGCCTTTTTAAAACGGGCCAGCAAAGGGCCTAAAACAAGAATAGAGGCCCGCATCGTTTTTACTAATTCGTAAGTTGCTTCATGACTCTTAATAGAAGAAGCATCAAAAGAAAGATGATTATTCTTCTCATCTACAACTTCTGTCTTCATCCCTAAATTTTCCAAAAGCTTTTTCATGGTATTGATGTCACGAAGTTTAGGAAGATACTCCAGCGTAATGGGAGCGGGTGAAAGTAAAAGGGCCGCCATGATAGGCAACGTCGCATTTTTTGAGGACGAAACAGCCACGGTTCCCTTTAATGTTGTTGGTCCCTTAATAATAAAATTATCCATCTATCGTCTTCCTTCTTTCTTTACTGAAAAATTGGAGAAATCTGTTTCGTTGAGTAAAATCTTGAATAACTTCTACGCTCTTCATCTTTTCTCTTACGGCCATTTCTTGGAGTCCCTCTAAATGATCTTCATGACCTTCCATTAAAAACATAACGGCCTCTTTTTGATCTTCCACCAAAAGACAAAAGTCAGAAAATAATTGCTGAAACCAGTTGTCGTAATTTTCATCTTCTAAAAAAAGGGCCAAGGAAGGTTCATGAAGTAATACCGTCTCATGAACAGATTTCCTATCCGCATGCCTTTTTATATAAGGCGGATTTGTCACCACTAAATCTAAAGGATTCTCCAAAGATAACTGGCGAAGAGCATCGTGCTTGATGAAAAAAACTTCGTGCCCCTCCTTAATCATTTTTTTTTCCACAAAATAATGATAATTTTTTTTGGCCACGTCAAGAGCATCGACGGAGACATCTGTGAGATAGCAAATAATTTTTTTATTCGTTTTTTGCTGTAAGTCCATCAAAAGAGACAAGGCAATATTTCCTGACCCCGTTCCCATATCAAGAAAAACAACTTTTTCTTTCTCTAGACTCATCAAATAATCGACGGACTTTTCCACTAAAATCTCTGTCTCAAAGCGAGGAATTAAAGTCTTTTCACTGACAAAAAAATCCCATTTATAGAAAAATCTCTTCTTGGTCAAATAGGCCAAAG
>CALDHR010000306.1 GCA_937898585.1 uncultured Oligoflexia bacterium | reverse complement strand
TTTTTTGGAACAACTGTTTTTAGCAAAAGCCAATTAAGT
The DNA here is from genome assembly GCA_937898585.1 of uncultured Oligoflexia bacterium. Lineage (GTDB taxonomy): Bacteria > Bdellovibrionota > Bacteriovoracia > Bacteriovoracales > Bacteriovoracaceae > CALDHR01. The sequence goes on along the minus strand of CALDHR010000306.1, from coordinate 4,231 downwards.
CAGAAGAGTGAGCGGCAAGGAGGAGATGAAGAATCTTCGCAAGATTATCAAGAAGAAATAAGACTGGAAAATCAGAAAATGCTTCAAGGTGTTCTCTTTAAGGAAAAACTAGAAAAAGAAGGAGATGTCTATGTTCTTGCCTCTCTCGATAAAGTGACCTTAAGTAAAAGACTAGAGAAGAAGATTACAGATATTGATAACAAACTTATCTCTTTGAAAGAAGGCGCGACAACTTCTTCTAATAAAAAAATGAGCTTCCTTTATGATTTAAGGAATGGATTTAATGATGAATTTCATCTTTTAAGAGGCCATTTTGTTGCTGTTGCATTTACGGCAAAAGATTTAAAAAAACTACACGGTGAAAGGAAAAAGAATGTGTCTTTTTATCTTCAAAAAGAAAATAAAGGAGAGTTTAAAGAGCTTCTCCCTACAATAAGTAAGGCCATTAGAGAAAACGGTCACCTTATTTTAAATAGCGAGAAAATGAGTGACTATCTTGTTCATGGACGCTTGATGACAAGTAAGCAGTTTTTGGCAGTTTCAGGATTTGAAAAATATCTTTTTCAAGTTGTCATTAAATTTGTCAATCAAGAAACAAACAATGTCTTAGAGTTATCACGTGAATATTCGGGAACAGGTAGAACCTATAGGCAAATAAAAGAAAAGGCCTTTATTGAATTTAAGAAGATGATTGAAGAAGGAATGGAAGAATTGGATTTTTAAGGAGATCTTTAAATGAATAAAATGATGACAATGATGAGCTACCTCATTTTTCTTAGTAGTTGTTCTTCTGTGAAAAATGAAATGGTGAAAAATAAAGAGCATGAAGAATTTCAAAAAGAGTATCGAGTCATAGATGCTTCTATGAGCATTCGACCTGGATGGATTAGTGAGGCCAATCGCTGGGCGATGGAGAATGCAAAAAAAGATGAAGATACTAATGAAAGAGAGTATTCGTATTTTTCTTATGAGACAATGCCCATGATGGATCGGGATCTTGCCTGTTCGTTGGCCAAGACAAAAGTGAAATCAACAATTGCTTCAGGGGTGGCCAGTTTTATTGAAGAAAAACTCTCTCAAGTTAGAGAGGGGAATACGGCCATTGATGATTCTCTTCGCTCTCGAGGAGGATTACGTGAATATTTAGAAACAAATCTTGCTTCCAAAACGGCCGCCATGATTAGCGGTGTTCAGTTTATTAATACCTATTGGGAAAAAAGACGTTTTGAAAAAGAAAAAGGTGCGAAGCGAGACTACCAGGCCTTTACCTGTGCTGTTCTAGTGCGAATTTCAAAGGAGAACCTAGATTACACTTTGAGGGAAGCACGACAGAAAATTTCTCGAGATATTACAGATGAAGAAGTTAGAAAAAAAGTTAATGATGCTTTAGAAAATGTTGAAGAGAGTTTTGAAAAATATAAAAAAGGTGCCTTATAAATGAGATTGATAATATCTAGTTTTTTGTGTTTTTTTCTTTTTACTTCATGCAGTAGCTTTAAAGCACAAAGAGTTTCTGCTGAAAAATCAGATGACTTGGCCATGGAAATCACAGACAACTGGGTGGCCGCAGATACTACTAAAGTCGTGCAAGATATCTTAAAGCAATTACAGACACATAAAGGATATCAGCGAGGGATGAGTAAGTTTTCGGGAAAACCTCCGGCCCTTTTTATAGGGGAGGTGCAAAATGAAACCTCAGCTCCTTATTTCCCCATTAGTGAAATCAATGATGAATTACTTAATGAGTTTTCCGCTTCGGGAGAATTTCAGTTGGTAGACGTTCAGGCCAGATCATCACTACTCAAAGAAATTACCTATCAAAATGATGGAATGGTTGATTCTGCGACGGTTAAGGAAATTGGTCGTCAGACAGGCGCCGATTGGATTATTTTTGGCTCTGTTTATATGAAGCCTGAAAAGAGAGATGGAAAAACTATTAAAGAGTATTCTGTCAATTTGCGAATGACAGATATTCAGTCAGGACTTGAAGTGGCCCGTGTCCGCAGTAAAATCTATAAATACTCGAAGCAGAACTCCTCGGGGTGGTAATAGTTGAGATTGAATAATTTTTTTGTTCTCTTAGTAAGTTCTTTTTTGCTCATTTCTTGCGCAACACAAGGACGAAAAGAGCGATCTTTACTTCGAGAGAATTATAAAAGTGAGAGCTACGAGGCCGCCTTGAAGGCCCTCGAAAATCCTTCTATTAAAGAAGATAAAAACTCTATATTGCTTTATTTTTTAGAAAAAGGGCAAATCTACTTTCGCATGGGAGAAGATGAGTTGGCCCTTGCTAGTTTTGAAGAAGCAGAAAAAATTTTCAAGGAACAATTTACTATTAGCTTGAGTAAAAAGGCCCTTACTTGGCTTGCTAGTGATAAGTCTGATCTCTATTATGGTCGCCCTTTTGAGCGTTCAATGAATTATTTATATCTTGTTTTGTCCTCAATAAATTTGGCGCAGAAAAGCAAAGAAAATAAAAAAAAATATCTTCCCATTGCCAGAAGTTATGTTCTTCAGTGGGATAGCTTTTTTCAAGAGTTAAAAAGAAAGACGGCCGGGATAAATACTTACAAAGAAGAGTTGTTGCTGAAACTGGTGGGAAGTTTTGTTCATCTTAATCTGGAAAATAGTAAAGATGAAAAAATAGCACTCTTACTCTTAAAAGATGCTCGAAAAGTTCTTAAACAGCAATATCGTCGCTATCAACGCTATAATAGAAAGTTTCTGCTCTATCAACAGCATTTTCATGAGCTCCATTTATTGAAAGAAAAAGAGATTGAAGAAAAATATGTTGAAGAGACAGAAAATTATCAAAAGGTAGTAACTTTCATAGAGGAGATGATAAAATCTTTTGATAAAAAAACTATTTTGAATAATCCTAAAAAACTTCTTGTTGTTTTGAGAGGACTTATTCCTTTGCGCCTTCCAAAAAAGTATAATATTGGATTAGAGTCAGCATTTCAGAAAAGCGATTCAAAGGGAAAGGCCATCTTAAAAGGTGTTGCTATTTCGACTATCTCTGTGTTTGCTGCGACAACGCTAGGACTTGTTCCTTCTCCTAATGCCTCAAACGCTCTTCCAGGAACCTATTTAGGTCTTACAACGGCACAGTTGGCAGTAGAAAATGCAGGGATTAGCTTTGAGCTACCTCATGTGGAGACAAATCTTCACTTTCAATCGCTGGTGGCCTATGCAAAAAATTATCCTGATAAAAAAATTAATTTTGTTCTTACCTCACCTCTCGATGAGTTTTTTCAACACACTGTCATTGAAGAAGCAGAATCTCTTTACTGGAAAGTAGGAACACGGCTGGCGCTTAAGCACCTCGCGGCCATTATGACATCTTACGCTACCTACCAATTTTTAAAGCAAAGTAGTGGCGACTTTATGGCCAAAAATGCGGCCCTTTTGCAGTATCTCGCTCTTTCTAAGGCCATCGAATCATCAGAACAGGCCGATTTGCGGCAATGGGGAACATTGCCAAAATTAGTTGAAGTGGCCATTGTTGAAAAACAGGACGGCCTTGTCTTAGAGGGAGCTGAGAAAAAAATAGATCTTTCTGGGGAAACAGAAGGATTATTAAAGTATCCTATATTGCCTCTTTTCTTTTAGAATCCTTTCTTTTTTAATTTTTTTATTTTTTCTACGAAAAAGATAAATGAAGTTATTTATTCTTTTTTTTATCTGTTCATGGAACATGTATTCTTACAAAGATAGTAAAATATTATTTTATAAATTAAGTGATGTCATAAAATCCTATGATGAAAGCAGGAAAGTAGATTTTTTATTAGATGTTGCTTTTGAATATAGTGAAATAAAATATTTAGTTCGAAAAATATTAACAGAACATCATCTTACTCTTAAGGAATTTAAAGAGAAAATTAAAATATCAACAGTGACAAAGTTTTCTTATTCTCTAACGAGGAATAATTTTTCTTTTATTGATGGGACTATTTTTCTTGACGGAAATGCACTTATTTTAGATTTACTTTTAGATCTTACTCACGAATTAACTCATTATGCTTATGTTAAGAAAAAATTATTAAATACAGACAAAAAATCTTTTCCTCTTTATCTAGAGAGTCATCTTTTTTCTTCTGGAGGAGAGCTTCATTCTTTTTTTAATGAGTGCAAGTTTCTTTTAAGGCATTTTTCTTTTTATCAAAAAGAGAGAAGACACTGTTTGTTATTAGGTCATATTAAAGAAAATGAAATATTTTTAGATAAAAAA
>CALDHR010000305.1 GCA_937898585.1 uncultured Oligoflexia bacterium | reverse complement strand
CATTGAAAAAGCAAGAGACGGATGGTTAAAGGAAGGAGTTAATCGAAAGCATTTAGCTAGGATTGTAAAAAAATGGGACAATCTAATAGATACGTTTTTAATAATAAATTCACAATTTAATCAAGAAATAAAAAGATACAATGGCCCAGAAGAATTGTTCCAGGCCATAGAGAAAACAGTGGAAGCGAGAAATCAAAATTCAAAAAATATTAGGCAATAGTGATATTTTCATCGAGGTAAACATCTTGAATAAGTTGAAGAAGGCGCACACCTTCATTCATAGGTCTTTGAAAGGCCTTGCGTCCACTGATAAGGCCCATTCCACCCGCGCGCTTATTGATGATGGCCGTCTTGGCCGCTTCGGCAAAATCATTTTCCCCAGAAGCACCACCAGAATTAATAAGACCAATACGGCCCATATAACAATTGGCCACTTGATAACGGCAAAGATCAATAGGATGTTTATCACTCAAATCTGTGTACATTTTTTCGTGATATTTTCCAAAAGATTTTCCCGTTGAAAGATTAACGGCCTTATAGCCTTCATTATTTTCAGGAAGCTTTTGCTTGATAATATCGGCCTTAAGAGTGCAACCCAAATGATTCGCCTGACCTGTTAAATCAGCACTAACATGGTGATCAGTACTTCCCGCCTTAAAAGCAGAGTTTCTCAAATAACACCATAAAATAGTGGCCATCCCCCGCTCGTGGGCCATTTCAAAGGCCTTTGAAACTTGGATAATTTGTTTATTGCTTTCTTCTGAACCAAAATAAATAGTGGCCCCAACAGCAGCACAACCCATATCGGCCGCCTGTTTAATGCTGGCAAACATGGTTTGATCAAAAGTATTGGGATAATTTAAAAGCTGGTTGTGGTTAATTTTGAGGATCATGGGAATTTTGTGGGCCCATTTTCGCGCCACAATACCAAGTGTCCCTAGCGTTGTGGCCACAGCATTACAGCCACCTTCATGAGCTAATTTAAGAATATTGTTTGGCTCAAAATAAAGGGGATTAGGAGCAAAAGAAGCGCCCGCTGAATGCTCGATTCCCTGATCAACAGGAAGGATAGAAAGATAGCCCGTGTCCTTGAGGCGGCCATGACCATAGAGTTGTTGAAGTGATCGCATAACGGGAATAGGGCGGTCAGAATCACCAAAAATTTCAGAGACCCAGTTCGCATGAGGTAAATGAAGAGACTCTTTTTTTATTTTACTGCAGCGATACTTTAAATAAAAATCAGCTTCTTCACCAAGCAATTCTAAAATGTTGCCGTTATTACTCATGAGGGATCTCCATCTTTTTTATTTTTCGTTATACAACTCTACAAGATTAAGGATTTGAAATAATTTTGTAAATAGTTTTTACCCCATAATGGTCAGATAAAGGGATAAAAGAATGATCGCCATGGTTGCTTTCAATAAAATTTTCTTTAAATAGAATTTCTGCATTTGATTCAATGAGATTGGGAAAAAGATTTTTGGCAAAGATGTGATCGAGAAGTAAATCTTTATCAAAGGCCTCAGGGTGATTGAGATGAGGATTAATGAGAGGATTATCTTTACAAAAAGTACAGTCGCGTCCAGGAGTCATAGTTTTGCGCGATTTTATTGCTCTTGCTCGAAGGGCCAAAGAAATTTTGCAGAAGCAAA
>CALDHR010000304.1 GCA_937898585.1 uncultured Oligoflexia bacterium | reverse complement strand
TTCAGCGGGAACAGTCGAGTTTATTATGGGAGAAGATAGAAAATATTTTTTTCTAGAAATGAATACGCGTATTCAAGTAGAACATCCTATTACAGAAGAAATCACCCGTGTTGATTTAATGCGAGAGATGATAGAAGTGGCCTTTGGGAAGAAAATTGCTTTTAGGCAAGATGAAATTCAAATGGTAGGCCATGCTATTGAATGTCGTATTTGTGCAGAAGATCCTATTAGTATGCTACCAGCTCCAGGACGAGTTGAAGTCATTGATTCTCTTTTGCCTCAATCAGGTCGTTTTGACCATGCTATTTTTTCAGGAATGAATATAGGTAATGATTTTGATCCTATGATTGGAAAGCTTATCACTCATGGAAGAACGCGAGATATTGCCATAGAAAAAATGAAGATGGCCTTAAAGTACCTTAAAATAAAAGGGCCCTTAAATAATATTCCTCTTCATCAGGCGTTAATGGAAGATGAGGTTTTTCAAAAAGGAAATTACAGTACTCACTTTTTAACATCAAAGGAATTCGTTCAAAGAGAGGAATCAAGTTTTAGTCATTTTATGGAACATGTTCTTTCTCTTGAGCTCAATTAAATAAAAGAATAAGGATATAATATATGCGCTATTACTTTGAACTTATTGGAGACTCGCAAAGTTGGACGGTTGATTGCTTTCAGGATCAAACAAATCAAGAAGAAAAATCTTTTCGTTTTTCTGGTGAAAATGCACAAGGTGAAAAATTCGAAAAAAGTTGTCGTGTTCGCTTTGTTGCAGGATATTTTTTTTATTCTTTTGATAGCAAAAGATGGAATAAGCTCAATACTGCTAAAGGTGGAAACTTTTTTGTTGATGGTGAAAAAAAATATAAAGTTCATCGAGGTCACCGCATTGGGCGCCGAAAAGAAGATGTGCAGGGAGGACTCGTCTCCACCATGCCAGGCAAGGTGATGAAAGTAATGGTTAAAGAAGGCGATAAAGTAGAAGTGGGAACGAAGCTTCTTATTATTGAGGCCATGAAAATGGAAAATGAAGTGAAGGCCCCTTATAGTGGAATTATCGAAAAAGTGATGGTGAGTGAAGGAAAAACCATTGAAGCGGGGAGTGTCCTTCTCTCTATTGGGACAAAAGAGAGTTGATCTTTTGAAAAGAAAAATATTCTGAAAAGTATTCTCCTTTTTTAAGTCTTGTTAAAAAACCAACATGCCCTCCATATTTAAGTAAGCGAAAGTGAAAAAAAGGATGATTTTTTGACTCTTCAATAGGAAAAGAAGCTGGTTGTAAAAAAGGATCATCTTGAGCATTTACCATATAAGTAGGACAGTGAATTTTCTCAAGAAGAGGGCGAGTACTGGCCTTCATCCAATAGTCTTCTGCTGACTGAAAACCATGCAGAGGAGCAGTGAAGTGATCATCAAAATGACGAAACGTGGTAGATCTTTTGATGTTTCTTAGGGGAATTCCTGCTTTTGCTAAGAGATCTTTTTTGAGGATTACTTTTTTATTTAAAGGAGTTAGGAGGTGGTGGCGATAGATTTTATTTCGAGGAGTATCTAAAAAAAGAGAAGTAGAAGTTAAATCACAGGCAACGGAAAAGGTGAGTGCTAGTTTAATTTGAGGGGGGAAAAGTTTTTCTCGTTCAGATAGATATTTGCAGATAATATTACCTCCCATGCTAAACCCTATGAGTATAATTTTATCATAAAAATTAAGAGAAAGAGCGTAATTGATAACATGAGAGAGATCCTCGGTGTCGGCCATATGATAAAATTTTGCCGTAAGATTCATTTCTCCGCCGCAAGAGCGGTAATTCCAACTTAAAAAATCAAGGCAAAGAGAAGAGAGCTTATTTATCATTCCTACAATATAAGAAGTTTCAGCATGCCCTTCTAGGCCGTGGCATAAAATCACAAGATTTTTATGATCTCTTTTTATCCATTGAAGATTCAAAAAATCCCCATCGGGGAGGTAAATTTTTTCTTTGCTAAAAGAGAGAGGCAATGGCCTGCGAAAAAGAGAAGGATAAATAGTGGAGATATCACCATTTTTTAAGAGCAAGGAAGAAGGGATAAAATCAATTTTCTTATAAGACATGATCAACTCATAAATGAATCTTGATTTTTTTGCAAAAACAATAGAGGTTCACTGTGAATATTTACGAAGAAAGGAGAGTCTATGATGAGAAAAGTTATTTTGAGTTGCCTGCTCATCGCAGGGTTAAATGTTGTAGCAGAAAAAAAAGGTCATCTTGGAGAGAGAATCCAAGGAAAGAAGCCTTCTTTGATGTGGTCTAAAGGACTAATGATTGGGAAGGTTGGAGATTATGAAAGACGTGGTTTTATTTTTAAAACTCAAGAGGCCAAAATGCAATTGGGCGATTTTTCACAAGAAAATCAAAGTGGAAAAAAGAATTATGTCCCACGAGAAGAAGATATTTCTTTTGCAAGTGAAGAAGCAAAAGAGCAAATGAAGTTACTAGATCTCTCTGAAACAGTGGTTCTTGAATATAAAAAACTTCATCCTTTCAATATTTTTCGCCTCCATGATTCACCTAAAATGGCCTTAAGTATTAGATCTCTTCAATCATTTGAAGAAACAGAATCCTTTGAGCTTTATGGAAAAGAACTTCAGTTTGAAAGAGGCCGTGAGAGAGGAAAATATGGCGAAGGAAAAAAATCAGGAAAGATCGTTTCTGTTAATCGCTGGGGTATTTTTACGGGTTATGCTTGCAGTGTAGAAGTTCATTTAGGGGGTACGAAGAAAGAGAGAAGAGTGACTGGATATAGAAGAGTGGGAAGAGGTGATTATGCAACAGATGTTCCCATCTATAGTACTTTCGAAGTCCCCAATATCGATATCATGAATACTTATGATGAGGCCGGGTGCCGCTTCTTGGAAGATGTCCTCGTCTCTCAGAGCAGTGTTGAGTTAGAGACGCGAACATCTTGGTTTGAAATTTGGAATTCTTACGCAACAACAATTACTTCGGCCAAAATCATCCAGTAATCATTTTCTTTTTGTCTCTTCCCTCAGCAATGTTGTTGAGGGTGGAGATCACTTGACGTAGGTCCTGCAATAACAGAGAAAAAATCATTATTAATAAATTTTTTGAGGAATTTATTAAATTGTTCGTGAGTAATATTCATAAGCTTTTTGTGGTTGTCATAGTAGTGGTCAATACCAAGGTTGTAGAATTCAAAAATTGAATATTGACCTGCATAATCTTCATTGGTTTCTAGGCCAATCTGAAATTGTCCATCCATCATTTTTTTAACACTATTAAAATCTTTTTTACTAAGACCTTTTTCCTTAAGGTTTTGTAAGATTTCATTGATGGCCTTCATGGCCAACTGGACTTTATCTTTACCGGACCCAATGTAGATACCAAAATAGCCCCCTTCCATGGCCGTGAGGTGAATAGGGCGAACGGCATAGCAAAGACCCATTTCATCGCGCACTTTGGTGAAAAGAGGAGATCCCTGTCCAGACAAATAGGCCGCAAGAAGCTTGAGAGGAAGATCGTTGTCATCAAAAATATTATAGGCCTGTTTGCCCATAATGATATGACTTTGTTCACGATTAAAATGCTTATTAATTGTTGTCTTTTTTGCAGGAAGTATTTTTTGAGAAGAGAGTTTTATTTCTTTTCGAGGTTTGAGATCTTGCAAGTGAGGAGTAATAAGAGAGATAACTTCTTCAATAGGAAGATTGCCCATATAAGTGAAAAGGATTTTACTTTCTTGCATGGTTTGGGCGTGTCTTTGAGATAAAAAAGAAGACGTAAACTTTTTAAGAGTTTCTTTGGTTCCCATGCCGCGGAGGGAGTAGGGATGATCTTTAAAGATAACATCTTGAAAGGCCAAAAAGCATTGTTTGAGAGGATCTTCTTCTACGGCCTCAAGAGAACGGTAAAAGAGCTCTCTTTCTTGATCTAAAAGTTTTTCTTCAAAAGTAGGTTTTAAAAGAGTGGCAAAAAAAGCATCGGTGAGTTCATCAAAATGCTCACTTTGTCCATGAAGAGTAAGACCATAAGAATTTTTTCCTGCAAAGCCAGAGAGGCCAGCAGAACGTTCTTCTAAAAAGCGGGCCAAAGATAAATGATCTTTTTGATTATTTCCTTTTGTAATATTGGAAGAAAGAAACTGGTGGAGTCCCTGTGTTTCTTTTGTTTCAAAACGCTGTCCGCCTTGAAGATAACTGTGAAGAACAAAAACCGGCCCTAAGTCGTTGTGGCGATAGAGAAGAGAAATACCCTCTTTGAGTTCAACTTTTTTCGCAAAGTTATCTGATTTTACTTTTTTGACATTATGGCCGATGCGATCCCATTTTTTGATTTTTGTTTTAATTTCTTTAAGGGATTGAGCAAATTCTGAAGTGATTTTATCAACGGGAAGAAGATCCTTTTTCTTTTCAGGAATTTGAAGTTCAAGATGAAACTTGGAAGAAAAGATTTCAAGGAGGGCCTGATGAACTTCACTGACAAGTGAGGATTATCTGTTAACGCCAGAGAGTGACCTAAGGAAAAGGCCAGAGATTCAAGGGATTCTTTTTCGTAAATTTTTGAAGCAAGATATTGGTTCTTTATTTTTTTAACATCTTCATAGTTGGGGCCATGAGTAATAAGATCATTGATGAGGGTCAGAAAATTCTCTTTTACTTTTTCATAATTCTCTATGGGGAAGACGATCTTCATGAGATGAACGCCACCATTGGTAAAGTACAGCGTTGATCCACTGACATCACTAGCGTGAGTACCCTCTAAGACAAGTTTGCGGTAGAGAGGAGAACTGTCTCCTAGTGCAAGAGCATTAATGGCCAAATCTTGCGCTGCCATTTTTTTATCAGTGAGTTTGAGGGCCTCAAAAGAGAGAGTCAGTTGGCACATGGCCGTTTCTTTTGTGTGAAAAGAAGAGCTTCCTTCGTGGAGTAATTTAAAAGGAGGAAAAAGAGTTTTAGGGCCTTGGGGCATTTTAAAAGAGCGCGCTTTAAGAGAAAATTCACTTATTTTTTTTTCAATATTGCCGGCAATAACGATAAAGCAGTTATTTTTATTGTAGTTCTTTTTTCGAAAGTCTCTGAGCTGCTTTTGACTAAAATTCTTAATGGTTTTTTCTTGCCCTAAGATAGGGTGATTATATCCCTTTTTTGTAAAAGAATTTTTTTGCAATTGAAGAAAATGGTATTGAGAAGGAGAGTCGATAGAGCGTCTGTATTCTTCAAAGACAACTTCTCGTTCAGGCACAATATCTTCATTGAGAAACATAGGATTGCTAATCATATCTAGCAAAATTTCATAGGCCTTTGTGACATGTTTTTGCGGAGTATTGATGTAGTAGCAAGTATAATTAAAAGAGGTAAAGGCATTGATGTCCGCACCAAAACTCTCAACTTCTTTGGCGATATTGGCCTTAGGGCGTGTGGGCGTTCCTTTGAAAAACATATGCTCCAAAAAGTGGGCCATGCCGAGGTTGTCTTTTTCCTCGAGGGCACTGCCGGCCTTAAACCAGATTTGAACAGAGCAGAGCTTAGAGCTGGGAACATCTAGTGTATAAAGGGGAATTCCATTAGGAAGTTTGTGTTGGGCCATGTGCATGAAAGTCCTTTCAATCAAACGAAATGAGTTGTGCTAAATTTGAGATAAAATCATTATAACGCTATTTTGCTTATTGTAAAAAGCAATGAATAAAAAGAAGAACAGTGAAAAGAGTTTGAATGTTTTACTTTTTCTTATAGATTTCTCTTGTAACACATCTTGTAAATAATCAATAAAAATGGATTAACTTTTGAGTCATCCCATAAGCTCTCTTTATCTTCACTTTCCCTTCTGTCAGCACCTTTGTAACTACTGTGATTTTTACAAAAAAGTTTTAGATAAACAAAAAAATGAATTATCACTTTTTCACGAAAACTTGC
>CALDHR010000303.1 GCA_937898585.1 uncultured Oligoflexia bacterium | reverse complement strand
ACTCACCAAATCCCTTACCACCGCCAAGGAACTCTCCTGTGATGGCACCGGCCAAAGAAGACGAAGAAAATTCAAACGTCACTTCTTTGAAATCTCACGGAAAAAAAGGAAAAAAAGGCAGCGAGAAAAAGATAAACGATAAGGGGTCTGTGGCGGCCTAAGAATGATAGAGTCTTATAGCATTGGAGATTATTAAAAGTGCTTTAATTAATGCCGGCGATGAAAGACAAAAAACCTTTAACAGCATCTAGTCCTTGCTGGCCAAAACCTTAATATCCGCTTGCCGCAAAAGCTCCAGACCCGCCTCAGAGCGATAGAGTTCCCCGTAGTAGACTTTTTTAATTCCCCCTTTATTCACCAATCTTTTAGCGCAGTAGAGGCAAGGAGAATGGGTGACAAAGAGAATTTTAGGGACTTCCGGCCCGCCATGCGTCTTTAAAAGAGCGTTATCTTCAGCGTGAAGGCATCCACAGTTTCCCGCCTCACTAGAATCACATCCGTTTTTAAACCCCTTGGCGTTGCCATTATAGCCCACTCCATAGACCTGTGAATAATCTACAGAAACCACCACAGCTCCTACCTGCAGACGAATACAAGTTGATCTTTTTGCCAGCTGGCGGGCAAAGTTCATATAAATTTCTTCAAAGGAAGGGCGATCTCTCTGATTTTCATTCAAGCTTTTTGTCCTATGTTGATGATGACTTGCTTTTTGTTACAATGAAAAGAAGCTATTTGCACCTCATAGATTTCCACAAAGGACAAGAAAATGGCCGAAGAGAAAAAAAGTGCGCGAGAAAAAAAGGCCCTCTACCTCAAAGACCCCAAAAACTGGATCAAGGAAGTCAATGCCGCCTGCCGTATTGCCGTCATTGACGACTCTCCTTATGCGCGCAAAACCATCTCAAAAATGGTGGAAAATTCAGGACTCAATTTTGTGGGTGAAGGGGGAAATTATCAAGAGGCCATGATGCTCGTCTCCCAAAGTAAGGCGAACTTACTTATTATCGATGTGGTGATGCCCGACATGACGGGAATTGAAATGCTGGATCATCTTCGTGAAAATCATCAAAACCTCTATGCCGTCATGGTCTCCTCTATGGATCACGAGCAAGTTCTTCTCGAATCTATTGCCGCTGGTGCTCTTGACTTTATTACAAAACCCATCGACGAAGATATCCTGCATAAAACTCTTTTTCGCTTGGCCCAACAAATTGCAGAAGATAGTCAATAAAGGAATTCTCATGCTCTATCGCCTCTTTATCCGCTTTCCTCTTTATTTTTTCCTTAGCTTTGCTCTTCTCTCTTTCCCTGTTGGCGATAAGGTTCTCTTTCAAAGAATTTACTCTTTTTACACAAAAGAAATAAAAAACCCCAGCACAAAATGGTTTACAGCAACATCAAAAAAAATTTGGAAAAAAAGTAAAGAAGTAGGAAAACAGATCTACACAGGAGCACTTCCTCCTGAAAACAATACTCACGAAGAACACTCCGCCTCAGAAGAAGCGGAGATTGTTAAAATGGTTGAACAAGAACGTTATTAAACTGACTTACCACCAAAATCCTTAATATCCTCTTGG
>CALDHR010000302.1 GCA_937898585.1 uncultured Oligoflexia bacterium | reverse complement strand
GTAGTGAAGAAGAAGAGTTTGGCGCTCATTGGATTAAAGAGGTCAGTAAAAATGATATTTGGCCGCTGCGCTTAATTGCAAAATTTGAAGTGCCTCGCCTTCACCGTAATATCCTAAAAGCTCAAGGTCTTGGACGAAAATCTCATGAGCAAATTGTCAAAGAAACAAAAATGCATTTTTCAAACCTCGATATTCTTCTTTCAAAAAATAATTTTTTAGTGGGAAGTGAGCTTACTCTTGCCGATATTTCAGTTGCTGTTCAGGTGAAGGCCATTATTGATGTTCGCGAAGGTAAAGAAATTTTCAATGAGTTTTCACACCTCACTGAATGGTATAAAAAAACAGCACAAACTATTTAAACTCTTTAATCATTTTGGTGGCCCACTCAGGAGCAATGAATTTCGATTTTGGAAAAGGAAGTTTGTTCACCACAATCTGATCAAAGAAAGAAGGCACGTAGTTACAGGGAACAACTTCACCTATAAATTTGCCTGTATCGGGGTCTTTTCCTTTTTGCAACCAGCGAAAAATATCTTGAGTGATGTAACGTCCGAACTGATCAATACCAAGAACTTCACTAATGTAGGCCGTCCGGCGTCCTCCGTCGTGATAGCGTGAACATTGAACAATAATATGAACCGCACTTGCAATCATTTTCCGAATAGCATCGGGGGGAATTTTCGTATCACCCATTAAACACAATGTTTCAAGACGTGTACAAGCGTCCACCGGGGAGTTGGCGTGAACAGTTCCCATGGATCCATCATGACCCGTATTCATCACTTGAATTAAATCTAAGGCCTCCTCACCGCGAACCTCTCCTACGATAATTCGATCGGGGCGAAGTCGCATGGCCGAGACAACTAAGTCTCGAATAGTGACTCCTTTAATCCCACGATCAGGTGCATCTTTTCGTGCTTCAAAATATAAAACGTGCTCTGCTTTAATTTGAAGTTCTGAGGCATCTTCAATGACGAGTAACCGCTGGGTATCGGGCATTCGCGAGCCCAAAACATTCAACATGGATGTTTTTCCCGAGCCTGTTCCACCTGAGACGATAATATTTTTTCCTAGATAAATACAAATATCGAGAAACCGAGCTGCATCAGGCGAGAGGGATCCAAAAGAAATAAGATCTTTGAGCGTAAGTGATTCTTTAGAAAACTTTCGTATGGCAACGCTGGTTCCTTTTTTGGCCATTGGAGGAAGAACCACGTGGATACGCGATCCATCGGGAAGACGGGCATCGAGGCGTGGATTTTCATCGTCAATAACGCGACCAACGGATTGAGCAATTGAGCGCATAGCAGAGACAAGGCTGGATTCATCAGGAAATTTGTTGTCTACTTTGTAGACGAGTCCACCTTTTTCCACGAAAATTTCAAAAGGACCATTGATCATAACTTCCGAGACTTTTTCATCTTCTAGAAGATCTTTAATGGGAACCAAAAAGTTACTAATGGCATCCTGAAATACTGAAGACATATACTTACCTCTTACCTTTTTTTTCTCTTTCTAATTTTCGCCATAATAATTTCTTGTCTCATCTCGGGGAACCCAATATCCCTTTTTACTTTTAAAAAAGCTCTCATCATCTGTGACAACGGTAATGATGCCGTAGTGGTCGTTTTGGGGGCAATAAAATTTATAGCGGCCTGGTCGACGAAATGTCGCTTCTCCAAAAGAGAGGGCCCCTTTTTCTGCACCAAGATAGAGGTCAAATTCGCGGAGGTAAAGACAACTCATCTCTTTTGAAGTGGAAAGAGAAGTAAAATTAAAGCGAACTCTCTCTCCTTCAAAGACAACGATTTTTTCAGGATAGAACCCTTCATCAGTGGCGATGATGGCCATATCGCGGTCATAATGAGTTGAAGCGGCAAAGGCGCTAAATGAGATGCTTAGTAAATAAAAAAAGATGATTTTCATCTCTTCCTCCTATTTACCAATCTTATCGGTCGGATATTATTTTACTTTAATTTTGTCATTGAAACTCTCATCAAATAAGAGACACTTAAAAAGTAGCTCTTTTTTTCATAGTACACTCCCCACTGCATTTTTCTTCTTTTTTTCATCATTACTTTCTAACTGTTGTAGGCAAATTCTCATGAAAAAAAATCATTTTATTCTTCTTTTGTCCCTCACTCTTACTCTCTCTCTTCATGCTAGAGTAAGAATTTCTCAAGATAAGAATTACGTCTATTATCATATGCCGGCCAAAGAACTTATGGACAAAGAAAGGAATCAGCTCGTCCATCAATCTATTGGTATTATTATTGATGAAATCAAAAAGTATATTCCTGAAAATGAACTTCACCTAGAGACTCTCGACAAGTTGGTTAAATCGCGGCGCAAGCTGGCCAAAACTCTCCGCAAAGCTCAGCGCATTTTTCGTATAAAAAAAGGTCTCTCGCGCGTTAACGGACATGATCTTTTTCCCTACTGCTTTTGCCCTTTACTTTGGTGGCAATTTTGGACTTCAGGTAGGGGCCGGGGGGCAACTAGGAATTACTCTTGGTGTGATTTTGATGCCTTTTAAAGTTTTTCGTTTGAACAAGATCACGAAGCAAGTAACTCAATATTATGAACTTCATCACTCGTGGGTGGGTTTTGGTGATGGACAGCTGGGTGCTGGTGTCGCCGTCGGTCCTAATTTTGTCGCTGGCCTTGGCATGATTTGGGGACGGCTCAATGGTCCATCAGACTTTCGCGGAATCCTCTACGGCATTAATGCTTATAGCGCAGCGGGATGGCAAACTCTTGGCGGTCATGCCATGATGGGTTTTCTCGATAGAGTCGACCTTCCTGGTCTCTTTGATAATTTTTATCTCTCTTTAGGCATCACTTCCAGCACTTTTGCCGCAGGTGGTTTTGGGGGAAGAATTTCTCTGGTGGCCGATGCAGA
>CALDHR010000301.1 GCA_937898585.1 uncultured Oligoflexia bacterium | reverse complement strand
CCATAATGGAAACAGGTCTGCAGGTAAACGTGCCTCTCTTTATTAAAGAAGAAGAACTCTTTAAAATTGATACAAGGACTGGTGAATATATGGAACGAGTAAAGGATTAAACATGGATTTTAAATCAATTGAGAAGTTATTAGATTTGGCCAAAGAGTCGGGTGTCTCGGAGCTAAAATTTGAAAATAGTGACTTTAAAGTAAAAATTACAATGCCTACGGCCCCTCAGGCAAATCGCCCTCAAGAAGTTGTCTATGGACCGACACCAGCTCCAGCGCCTACAGTAGTATCTTCTTCAGCGCCCCTTCCTGCTGCTGTCACTCCTCAAGCATCACCTGGGACACACGATATAAAATCTCCTTTTGTGGGAACATTTTACGCATCGCCTTCACCTAGTGAGCCTCCTTTTATCAAAGTGGGCGATAAAGTAAAAAAAGGGCAAGTGCTCTGTGTTCTAGAGGCCATGAAAATTATGAATGAAATTGAAGCAGATATAGACGGAGAAGTGGTGGAAGTGGCCGTGTCTAATGATGCTTTAGTTGAGTATGGGCAAATCCTCTTTCGCTTGCGCTAAGGAATATAACAGTGGAAATTAGACCAATAAAAAAACTTCTCATCGCCAATCGTGGTGAGATTGCTATCCGCATTTTGCGCACTTGCCGCGAGTTAGGCATTCAGACAGTGAGTGTTCATTCAACAGCAGATGAGGATTCTCTTCATGTAAAACTGGCCGATGAATCCGTCTGTATTGGACCTGGGAAAACAACTCTCAGCTACCTCAATATCAACGCCATTATTTCGGCCGCGGAAATCACTCAGGCCGATGCCATCCATCCAGGTTACGGGCTTCTTTCTGAAAATGAAGATTTTGCCAAGGCCTGCGCCGAGTGGAATATTCTTTTTATTGGCCCTCAGTGGAGCTGTCTTGAGCAAATGGGTGACAAGATTAATTCGAAAATTATTGCTGAAAAAGCAGGCGTTCCCATTTTAAAGAGTATTGAAGTCTCTAAAGAAAACACTTCTTCTTTAAAAGAAAAAGTACTCAAGATGGGTCTTCCTGTTTTAATTAAGGCCAGTGCTGGTGGCGGCGGCCGTGGAATGACGAGAATTGATGATATAGACGATCTTGCCCCTGCTATCACTCGACTTGGACAGGAGGCCTTGGCCGCCTTTGGTGATGGTACTCTTTTTATCGAAAAATTTATCACTAGCCCGCGCCATATTGAAGTGCAAATTTGGGCCGATAAACACGGCAATATTCTCCATCTTGGTGAAAGAGATTGTACTATTCAACGCCGCTTTCAGAAGCTCGTAGAAGAGTCTCCTTCTCCTGTTCTCTCTGATAAGCTACGCAAAGAAATATGTAAGAAGGCCGTCATGCTAGCAAAAGAAGTCGGCTATGACTCCGTGGGGACGGTAGAATTTCTCTATGATCAAGAGAGCAAGCAGTATTACTTTATGGAAATGAATACGCGCATTCAAGTTGAGCACCCCGTTACAGAAATGCGTACAGGAATGGATCTTGTGGCCGAACAGATTCGCTCTGCCCAAGGATACTGTATTTCTTTAAAACAAAAAGATATCGTTTTTGTAGGCCATAGCATTGAATGTCGTCTCAATGCAGAAGATCCCATCACTTCAGTTCCCGCTCCTGGACGTGTTGAGTACTATTATCGTCCAGCTGGGCCAGGAGTAAGAGTTGATGACTTCATTTACTCAGGGTACTCCGTACCCCCTTTTTATGACTCCATGGTAGCAAAAGTCATTGTTTGTGCCTCTGATCGCGAGAGCGCGGTGGCCAGAATGAAGCGTGCCTTGGATGAAATGGTCATTGGTGGAATTAAAACAAATATTGATTTACATAAAAAAATTCTCTCCCATGATGATTTTGTGAGGAATAATTATTCGACGGATTTTCTCGCTAAAAAGATGCAGTAATTGCCCTTTGCCTCCTTTGTTAAGGTCGTGAAATAATTACCTTTGGTAGGTAAACAAGGTGATGCAAAAAAACCATTTTGAAAAACTTCTCGCGCAAGGAAAATATTCTCAAGGATACACCTTTCTCTTCGAGCAATCCTTTGAGAAAAAAGAGGCCCCTTGGCCTTCCTTTTTTTTTGATAGACTGGAACTTTCGATTTATCTTCAGCGACCTTGGCATGAGATTGTCCAGAATTGGTGGGCGCTGCCCAAGGAGGCTAGTTGGCAAAAAAAACGCCATGAGCTTACCCAGCGAGCGTTTGCTTTTTGCCCTAGAGAATTTGTTCTTTGTGAGAAAAGCTTTCTCTTTTTAGAAGAATATCTCGTTTTATTAGAAGAAGAGGGCAAAATTGGTGATTGCTTACTTCTTTTAGGTCGAATAATTCTTTTTTATGAACAACACTGTCTTTGGGCCAGATTTTCCTTGTTAGAAAATCGCTTTTCTCTTCTCATGAGAAAAGATGAGAAGATCTTTTTGGCCCTCATGCGCTATTACCTCATCAAGAGAGATAAAGATAAGCTAGAAAATGCTTTAAATTTTTATCTACGCTCTTCATTTTTTCAAGATTATTTTGGAAGTAAAGAGTCCACAGGATCTGTAAAGCTTAAAAATTTTTTTCGCTTTTATAGAGAAGAGCGAGAAGGAGGGGAAATCTTTTTTACCCAGTCACCTCGTTTTCAAGAGGCCCATTTATGGTCTCTTATTTTTGCGGAACCAGAGACTTTGTTAGAAAAAGAGATGATAGAGACTTCTTTTCATCAGTCATTATTAGAGAGTGTCTTATACTACCCTTCCGATGCTCCTCTTATTTCTTTGGCCTATCTCTATTTTCAAAAGAAGGATCAAACAAGAAATGAAGGTCTTGAAGAATGGATCTCTTTTTCTTTTGGTAGAAAAGGAGAGGGGAGCAGTATTGCTTTTTTT
>CALDHR010000300.1 GCA_937898585.1 uncultured Oligoflexia bacterium | reverse complement strand
CGTACTTAATTTATTTTCGCCCTTCGATTTCTTTCGTTTCTTAAAAAAAATCTCTTTTTTGCCTTTCGATATTTATAAAGACTACCGCTTTTTGAAAAAAACTCCTCATGATTTCATTCATCTAAACTCATCCGTGCTTATTTCTATGGGAATAGCGGCCTATTTATCCTCTTCCTCAAAGCTTCTTTGGCATATTCGCGAGATGCTTCACCCCGGAAGATTGGGGATTAGAAGGAAATTGATTGAGCAAATTATTGATTTTTGTTCTCATAAAATTATCTGTATTTCCCCTGTTGAGGCCTCTTTTTTTTCTAAACAAGATAAAACTGAGATTATTTATGATTTTATCGATGATGAGATGATGAGTGAAATAAGTATTTCAAAAGAGAAAAGTGGTAGGAATGAGGAAAAAATGGTCTTTCTCACCTTAGGAGGACTCAATCTGATTAAAGGGGCCGATCTTTTGTTAGAGGCCGCATTGAAACAAGAAAATGTTTCTTCTTTCAAAATTATCATTGTAGGAGATCTTGGTCTTTTAGGAGATTCTTCCAAAAAATCTCTTTTGAATAGGGATAAATTTGCCTATATGGAGAGAGTCAAGAGACTACTTCAGGAGTGCAAGGGAAATGACATAGATGTTGCATTACATGGGAGTACTTCAGATGTAGGTTCTTTTTTAAAAGAATGTGATGTTTTATACTTCGGTGGGACAGGGCCTCATTTTCCTCGACCTATCTTGGAGAGTTGGTGTTATGGCAAAAAAGTTTTGGCATTTGATATTCCTGGGATCAATGATCTCGTTGCTCATAAGATAGATGGAGAGCTAACAAGGGAGAATGCTGCTGATTTAGCAATATCGATGGATAAATTTGTAAAAGATAGAAGTTACGGGGATAATTTTTCCTCTTGGGGACGAAAAAAAGTGTTGGCCAGATTTGATAAGAAGAAAAATGTAGATCTTTTTATGCAGATTCTAGGGGAATAAAAAATCGAATTTGAAGGAATTGAATTTTATCAGTAGAATTTTCTATGGTCATAATTTAATTGAGGAGAAAAGAGATGAATTTGTGGGATTATATCAGGATGGGAGGACCCATCATGTATTTGCTGCTTTTTTTTAACATTATGGGCATTGCTATCATTATATATAAATTTATTACTATTCATCACGTTAAAAAGTCTCTTTTGCCCATTTCCTCATTATTTGAAGGAGAAAGAGGAAATTTGAAAGAGCTTGATGAGCAGTTAGCACTTGAGTATGTACAGAAACAAAATGATCATCGTTATGCTTTTTTAGAGAGCGGGCTTGATGCATTGAAAATTATTGCGACAATTTCACCTCTCTTGGGTCTTTTGGGAACTGTTTTAGGTGTTTTGACAACATTTCAAGATGTCTCTGTTGTAGGACTTGGTGATCCTCGAGAATTTGCAGAAGGCATTTCATTGGCCCTTATTACTACTGTAGGTGGTCTCGTAGTTGCGATTCCTCATCAAATAGCGCACCACTATTTTACAGGAGTAGTAGACAAATTTTACGATAAAATGGACCTCGATGGTCTGAATTTTATTAAAGAACTCAAGGTTCGTGCTTCATGAGAAGGGTGAGACGAGAAAGAAACCTCTCTATCGATTTAGTTCCCCTTATTGATGTGGTTTTTATTTTACTCCTTTTTTTTCTGGCCTCTACTTCATTTAAGAAAAAAGAGCAGATCCTCTCTATTGATCTTCCCGAGGTGAGTGAAAATGGATCAGAAGAAAAAAAATCTTTGGAAGAAAAGAAAGAACTTGTCTTAGAAATTAAAGAAGGGGCCCTTTCTCTTAATGGGAAAGAAATTGCACAAGAAGAGCTGGAGGGGCAGCTTCAGAAAAATGATCAAACAGAGCAGTATATTTTGAGAATTGATAAAAAGACTCCCTTTGATGAAGTGGCCGAAGTTCTCAATATCTTCCAAAAAAATAACAAAACAAACTTAACTGTTATAACGGAAATTAAAAAATAAGTGGAGATTTTCGGGGAGAAGGATCATACCACCACTCTTTATATCCTTGAGAGATGAGATCAAAAATATCTTTTTTCTGGGATCTCTCTTCTTTAAAGTGGTATCCGTGACCTTGATGGAGCTGATAAAAACTTTCTAGCTCAGAGAGATACTTCTTATAACAGGCCTTTTGTCGTCGATAAATGCTCTCCATTCCTTGGAAAATTTTCTTTTTTTCTCCTTTAGAATTTCTTTTTTCAATTTGAATTTTTTGAATAATTTTCTTTATCTCTGTAACCATGAGCTTTGTCATCTCAACACCACTGGCCTTTTCCCTTATTTGTAATAGAGGTCCTTCTCTTTTGCTTTTCTCTTTCTCTCGATGATGATTAATGGTAAGAGAGATAAAATCTAAACCAACAATCTTTTGCCGACACTCTTCTTTGTGAAAAAGATATAAAGATCGCTTATAGTGATGACGTCGAACTTCAATTCCCGTCCAATGACTATTATTGATAAAAAAAAACTCTAATTGATAGGAATGATAGAGAGAAAGAAGTGAAAAAAGCGTTTTAAAGAGTATCATGACTCTCATTCTATAAAATTTATATCAATAAGGCAGAGGAAACTTAAGAGAAAGTCTAGAAAAAGATGGCCAAGAGAGACTATTGAGAGTAGATTGCAGAGCTGATTTTCAGAACAAATTAACAATACAAATTATTGAGTTTAATTTATTTTTTTGTGGGAGTTTAAGAAATGGCCAAAATTACTATGGCAAGATCCAGATTTAAAATACAGCGTCGTCTTGGAGTTGAACTACCAGGTCTTGGCAAAGCTGGCGCACTTGAAAGAAGACCTTATGGTCCAGGACAACACGGAATGAAGCGTAAAAAGCTCTCGGATTATGCCGTGCGTTTAATGGAGAAACAAAAAATTGTTTTCCATTATGGTGTTCGTGAAAAACAACTCGTTAATTATGTAAAAAAATGTAAGAAAATGAAGGATCAAGCTTGGGTTGATTCACTTATTCAAACTCTTGAATCAAGACTTGATTGCATTGTCTTTAGACTCAATTTTGCCCCTAGCATTCTTGCAGCAAGACAAATGGTAACTCACGGTCATGTTAGAGTTAACGGTAAAAAAGTTGATGTTCCAGCTGCAACAGTAAAGCCTGGCGATAAAGTTACTCTTGCTGAGAAGGCCTATCAATCAGGAAATTATCTGCAAGCACAAGCACGCGCCAGACTCGTGACTCCTGCTTTTTTAAAGAGAGACTTAGAGGGTGGAAAAGAATTTGGTGTTGTTGTGTCAAAACCACATCCATCAGATATTCCTTTTGAGTTTAACTCTCAGTTACTAACTGAGTATTACTGGAAAGTTTAGTTTATTCTTTTTTTGCTTCATAAAATTAAAGGGAGACGATAGAGTTTATTTATCGCCTCCCTTTTTTTATTGGAGTATGGCCAGTGGATATAATTAAACGTTTTTCAGATCTGCCCCCTCGACTTAAACAGCAAATTAATCACCAATTTGATTTTCTTAGTGAAAGTGAAAAGCTTCTTTTTGTTGATGTCTATCATCGAGGAATTTTCGAGACTGCCTTAGAAATAAAGACAGCACTTTTACAAGTAGAAAAATCAGTAAAACTCAATGATGGCACTTTTATGGAAGGGCTAGAGTTCTTAGTTGAAGACCTCGACAATATAATGAAAAGTTGTCAAGAGAAGCAAGAAACGTCCCCTACACTTGAAAGCTATAAACAAGAACTTCTTTCTTCTATGATAAATGCTGATGAAGAATCACAAGGAGTAGAACATGACGAATGAAGCAGCAGAAGATCAAATCAGTGATATGCCTTTGTCAGATAGGGCCTTAGTTGATGAACTTTCTCACTTACATAACGTTCCCCTTGCTTTTTCGGCAGAATTGGGACGATTGACTCTTCGAGTTAAGGAAATTCTTTCTCTAACAGTAGGAACTGTTTTAGAACTAGAAAAGCTCGCTGGAGAGCCCCTAGAGATTGTTGTTAATGACAAATTGATTTGTAGAGGAGAAGTCATTGTTATCAATGATAAATATGGGGTGAGACTCACAGATATTGTAAGCCCCCATGAAGACTTTAATTATAAGGCCAAAAATTCGAATCAGTCTTAGTCTATTTTTTCATCAACTGTTATTTTAACCATTCCCTGGAGCATTTTTTCTGTTTTAGGGTCTAGTAGATAAAATGTTCCAGCATAGCGGATACCATAAGGCATGACCTTTTTTTCAAGATAAAAAGTATAAAATCGTCCCGTCTTCTCTTCTTCGTTGAGATCAAGAGGTCTTTTTTCAGGAAAGCTAAATTCAAAGATTTCTGTACCAAGGTGAGAATACATTTTTTGCGTGAGAAACTCTGCCTTTTTGTAGCAGAGGGTTCGATTTTTAATATTGCTTTGAAGCTGTTCTTTGAGTTCCGGATTCATAAAACATAGCTCGTTTAGACTCACCTCGCCATTATCATGATGAGTTATAGAGGCGGGTCCATCGAGAAAGAGATTTTCAAAAGTAGAAAAAGTTAATTCATCTTTTTCATCAGAAAAATTTGGTTCAACAATACTTAGAATAAGAGGCCCTATTTCAAGAAATTCTTGTTTGGTGGCCTGAATAAGAGAGCGTAATTTATCTGTCGTTTCATCGTTAAGAGCTTCTATTTGTCCCTGATAGTATTCAAGTGTTTCATCAAATTTAGAGAGGCATTGTTGTTGTTCTTTTTCTATATCACTAAATAGGGGAGACCACGCTGATTCAAGAGAGAGGTCATTGCAATTTTCAAGAAAAATGACTTTTCTTTTATCTCTTCTGCTGAGATTGCGAAACTCTTCTTGTGAAAGGAGGCCATTTTCTTTGCAATTATAGCTATGAGGTGTTTTTTTCCAGCACGCGTAGGTGGCAAAAAGACGATCAAAAGCATTTCGTTGTTCCTGCGCAAGGCGAGCAATTTCTTGCTGATTTTCCTCTTGTTTGAGATGCTCTTTATTAAGTCTTTTCTGAAGGATGAGACGTTTAGAGGAACAACTATCCATGTGAAGACTGAGCTCTGTTGCAAGAGAGATAAGATCTTGTTTTTTATCTAGCTTGCGAAGAATTTCTTGTGTGTAAGCATTTTTTTCCTGGATAGTTTTCCTCGAATAGAGAGCAAAAGATTGAAGCCAATCTTTATATGTTTGTTCTCTTTTATTTTCTTCAAGAAAGAGAGAGGGAAGGATGCAATCGATAGGAAGAATACCATACTCAGGAGGTCTTTCTGTATAGTGCCTCTTATAGGACAGGATGAAATTTTTTGCTTTATTTCGGATAATATCTTCATGCTCTTTTTTAGGAAGGAAAAAGAGGCTGAAAGTGGCCACCTCTTCATAAGTTTTCCCCTCAGAGTTAAGAAAAGGAGTTTCTGTAATAGAGAGCTCTCTTGCAGGTGCCACAAGATTTTTTTCAAAAGAAGGTGCACAGGAAATAAAAATTAAGAGCATTAAGCAAAAAAAAGATTTTATCATTTTTTTATCCTTAGATTAAAAGAAAAAGGCAAGATCTAACGACGTCATTGTAGAGTCGACATTAATATTTTTACCTTGATAGTTTCTCATAAGAGAGATTTTGCTTTCCATGGGAAGAGGAAATTTTTTTTGCTGGAACTTTGTAATAGTGTGAAAGCTTAAAGAGATGAGTGTTGTGTGCAGTTGTGCCTGCGTCTCTCTTTCTAAATATTGATATCGACTAGAGGGGATTGAGGATGTTTTTCCTCTGCTGTAGGTATCTC
The DNA here is from genome assembly GCA_937898585.1 of uncultured Oligoflexia bacterium. Taxonomy (GTDB): domain Bacteria; phylum Bdellovibrionota; class Bacteriovoracia; order Bacteriovoracales; family Bacteriovoracaceae; genus CALDHR01. The sequence continues at coordinate 2,550 of CALDHR010000300.1, read as the reverse complement.
GTTGTTTAAGCTGGTAAGCATGACCAAGAGAAAAATTAAAATCATCCGTTAAAGCAATTTGAAGGCCGGCCTCAATCTTAGAAATATCACCAAGACGTCTATTGGCCTTCCAATCAATATCAGGTGAGATAGCAACACCTTCCTCCTCTGGAACTCTTAATGGTAGTTGATCTTTAATGCGATAAATATGACTAATGGCCCCAGAAAAAGTTAACTCTGGTACCAATTGATATTCTGCACTTAATCCAGCTGAAAAATGAAGCTGACTTTCCCCACCTGTGACATCAATAGATTTATAAGGAGAGGCCTTCTTCGACGTAGGAAGAGAAATCTCGCTGTTGAGGGCCAAAAGAAAACTTTGCTGATTAATTTGTTGGTATCGTCCTATGAGTTTAATATCGCCAAAGTTAGAACCTTTTTCATTAACAAGAGGAGAATAGCCAAAGTCAGCTAGTTTTTGCTGAAGAGGTCTTTCTAGCTTTTCTCTTAGTTTTTCGTAAGGTCTCTTTCCCTCATCTCTAATGGCCTGAGTCCCGCGAGACTTATTGCTAGAAAAAGCGGTATTTACATTAAGTGTATACCGGTTAGTGGGAACAGCGATGGCACCAGTGAATTGTTCAGTTACCCCGTAGGCCAAAGCAAAAACATGTGTATTAACATTAATTTTTATCGCACCAGTGGCCTCGCCAACTTTTTCCTCTAAAGGGACATTATTGGCCCAAAGAAGTCCTTGAAGCTTTTTTTTATCAAGAGCATCTTTGTCATCTTCTCCATTGAGTTTAACAATCTCTTTCCATGTAATTTCTTTTGTTAAGCTTTCAGAGAGAGGAGTGATCTCTCCCTTTTGATTGTACTGTTCTCCAATATTGGCCCAGATAGTCTTGTAGCGAAAATTTCTGACACCTTTTGGGAGTACTTTTGCCGTGGGAATATCCAAGGAAGGAGCCAAGTTGGAAACAGCGTAGGCCTTCAGGCCAATAAAAAATAAAAAGAGAATTAAAGATGGTTTCATTCGCCGTTCTCCCAAAATAGAGAATGCAAAGACCTTTCTTTGATAACCAAGAAAGGTCTTTGCTCAAAATTAGAATTTTTTTTACATCATTGTTTTTAGTTTAAGGAGAAGAAGTCGGGCCGCAGCGATTTCTACTTGAAGTTCTGGGAGGTGTTCTGGATCAAGTTCCTCTGGATCCACCGCCACAAAATTACTGAGGACCACATAGGCCTCTTGGTAGCGTTTTAACTCCATAAGAGTTTCAGCATAGTAAAGATTATTTAAACCGTTAAAGCTAGTCTTTTGCCCTTCTTCATTGTAGTCATCAAGAGTTCCCTTATACGCCTCTTCTTGTTTTTCAAGTGCCTCTTCAAAGCTTGCAATTTGAGTAAGACCTTTTTGCGCAATAGAAAACATGGCCCGGCCTAAAATGCGGTAGGCACCATAATGTTCAATTTCACTTTGGTGAATAAGTCCCTCCTTGTGCATGTTGATAATATATCCCATGTAGGTTTGAAGTTTATCCCACTGAGGAAGGGCCGCAACGACACCAAGTGTTTCTGCTTTACGCGCACCAGATGCTCCATACCAGTAATAAATATTAGCAAGAAGTTTAGAGTTACTTGGATCAAGAGATCGGCCAGGAACGATATGGCCGTTTTCATCTTTTTCTTCAATAAAAGAAGCGGCCTCGAGAGCTATGTCGGCACCTTTTTGAAGTCTTTCCATGCGCAACTTTTTTAGAGGCCCTTTAATGGGCATAACATCGCCAACATAAAAATAGGCCGATGACTCATGCATGAGTGCTTCTGCTTTTTGTTTAGGAGTAGCTCCGTTGCAAGTAGAAGCAAGGCGAAAAAATTGAGCTGCTTTAAGAGAGGAATCCATCCCTTCTGCTGTTGGTTGACGTTCACTAAAGGTTTCTAGCCCTTTGATGAGCGTTGTGCGGTAGTTGCACTGCTCTGCTTTTAAGTGAATACTTGTGAGAAGTGTCATTCCAAGCGTAATCTGAGAGATTGTTTTTTTGAGACTAATCATTGGTTTTGTGCTCCTTATTTTTCTCTACATCCAAATAATAGAGAATAAAGATAATAACAAGTGACAAAATAGAATTTAGTTCTTAGTTAGTAAATAAAACTTTTTGTTTTTTTATAGAAGAGCAAGTTTAGATAAAAAAATAGGCCATTGATTTTTACTGAAAATACCATAAAAGTATTTTTTAACATTGTTTGATATAAAATATGATTGCGAAAATAAAAACTTTTGATTTTAAAATAAATACCATTATTAGTGGGAAATATCGTATTTTAAAAAAGATAGGAAAAGGCCATGAGGGAGAAGTCTTTCTTGTAGAAGAGATAACATCTCAAATTAAAAGGGCCGCTAAGTTTTTTTTTCCTCATCGGAATAAAGGTCATAAAGTTTCTACTTCTATTGCTCAGAAAATGTATAACATGCGCAATAGTGATATTTTTATTCAATATATTTCTCACGAAATAATTCTTCATAAAGATGTTGAAATCTCTGTTTTGGTATCAGAGCTTGTCATGGGTGAAACA
>CALDHR010000299.1 GCA_937898585.1 uncultured Oligoflexia bacterium | reverse complement strand
AAATAATGGCCCCTATTACTGAACCTCAGACCACTCACTATAGTGAAGCGAACTATCTCGATACCTCACCCGTACATACGCTTTCAAGGGCACCTCAACCGCTATCTTTGATAAATCCAAGTGCTCATTTAAATCAGCATTATGAAAAATATTTACTTTGTTCATCATCTTATTGACTAGTAAGCTCTCTTCATCAACAAAACTCTCATCAAGAGACACTTGTAGATGAACACTTAGAAGTTCATCGCCATCCTCATCAATAAAAGGAGAAATTTCTACTTCCTTCCTATTCACCAATTTCACCGTTGGCCTTACTGGAGGATGACTATTTTTGCGAATAATAAATTCATCTACAATTCCTTCATCCCATTGATTGTCTCGCTGTCCATAATTAAATCGTTGAAATTTTATGCTACTCTCTTCACCCTTACCCTTCATAACAGTGGCCCTCAACCAACCATAATGATCTAAGCTCATAACATATTCGGGATAATCTTTTTGCTCATACTTCCCCCATTGATCGAGGCGACCACCAATGCTCCCTACATTAATCATCGTATGGCGAGCAGAAAAAGAGTGCCCCCGCGAATAACCATGAGTATGGCCAAAAAGTGAAATACTTGGAATGCCACTCTCATTGCTAAATTGCTCTAGCTTCTGCTGAATTTCTCCTGAATACTCTGTGTTTCCCTTCACCCATAACTCACTCAAATAAGGATGATGAAATTGAACGACGACAAAATCAATGCTCTTCTTTTGCTCATTTGTCTTCTCTAGGAGTTGCTTCAACCAATCCAGTTGTTCTTGAGTGCGATACTCTTTATTGGTATCCAAAGTGATAAACCTTACTGCCCCATGATCAAAATAATACCAATGCTCCGCTAAGTCTTCCTTTGAAGATCCATTGGCCGGTAACTGAAAATACTTAAAATACAAAGCATCATTTTCTTCGTGATTACCTATCGCTGGAAAGAGAGGAATCTCTGCGAGTAACGGCGCCATGGGAAAAAAGAAATCCTGACGCCAGCGATGATGCTGACGACCATGCTGAACAAGATCTCCGGCAAAAAGCATAAAACGAACAGGGAAATCATCTTCTTTCCACTGCTGTAAACGAGGCATCATACTTTTTCTAACTGTTTGAAATGTGGCCTGATAACCCGATTGTGCATCGGAACTCATCAAAAAAGAAAAATTCTCTTGCTCTCCAGAAGGAGGAAAAGTCCTTAATTCGTGCCAATCACCCACCGTAACAGTCTCATCTTTTCTGCAATGAACTCGATAGTTATAAAACGTATCACTTTCAAGAGAATCTAGCGTGGCCTTGAAAAGCGATAAATCACCATAGGTTTGATGAATAATCTCAGTTGCCACCATCTTATCTTCATATTCAACATTGCAATGACTCGTTGTCTCTGTCTCAAAAAGAATAGAGGCCTGATGATCACTTACGCCTTGAAGGTAAGGACCACTATTTAAGAAAGAAGCATCGCTCATCATCATGGACAAAAGGCCAACGGCCGAAAAAAACATATCAAACTCCTTCAAGGTAAAGAGGGGAAAAAACATAAATATTCTTAAAGTACACGACATACGTTTTTTCAGAATTGGCGCGATAAATACCAATTTTTAAATAAGGGCCTAAATCATCATTATAACCAACAGGCCCAACATAATGAACAATGAGATTACCATTGAGCCATACTTTTACCATTCCATCATTTTTGTAAGACCAGTGAATATCGTAGACAAAATGATTCCAAAGACCCAGAGGAAAGTTCTTATTTTCATAGAGAATTTTTTTATGACCATAGTTTCCCGTCATAATTTTTTCATCATGATGGCGCATCGTCAGAGAAAAAGTTCCATTGATAAATCGCTGCGCTAAGGCCGGAGAACGTCTCCCTTCACCTTTATCAGGACGACACCACCACTGACCAACAACAAGTCGCTTATTTTCAATAGGAAAATCTTGAGGAATTAAAAGTTCAAAAGAGTAACGCGATATCTTTTTAAAAGGGGCGGGAAAATAATCAAATAACTCTGATCGAAAAGATGTTTTTCCTTTTAAGTCTACGGCCACATCATTATGGCGAACTTCAAAGCGAAGAGCATGCTTTCCGTCAGTACTATAATCCAGGGATCTTGTAACGGCATAAGGGGCAGGATGATGATTGGGCACAAATTGACGGAGAACATCTTCATCATCCGTGTCATAATGACGATGAGTTTGCTCTCTTGCCCTCATGCCTAAACTGATTGCTGCTATCGCGACAAAAACATAAATTACCTTCATTAGTCAATGCTATCAATTTAGATTTTATTTGCACAATAATCTTTCTCTTTTTTTCATTAAAGAAATCTAACTCTTTGGCCGAATCAATTTATAGCGAACCATTAATTCTACAATCAAGATATCGCTAGGAAGCGCCGCATCTCCTGCAAGAGGTCCATAGCAACTACCGCGCAATCCATCCCCAAGCTGTTTTTTTAAAGAGTGAAAAAGCCCTTTCACATTCGCCCCATGATCTGAATCATAAACATCACTTCTTTTAATGGGAAGGTTTGAGAAGTGTGGATAGGCCGGATTCTCTGTGGGAAGTCCTAAATTTTTTCGCAAGTTCTCTCTTGTCGCTGCCACTATCGTCTCTTTTTCTCCTGGATCACGTCCTCCATTATCTCCTCTATATTCACTTAATCCATACTCTAGCAAATTGCCCATTACTTCTTTTCGATGCTGAGAAAAGGCCAGGCGTAGACGCTCACTCTCTTTTGCTTTTTCTGGTAGCAAGTTTTGAACTAATCTCTGCGCATCAAGAGAGCAATAACTCTCATAGCTATTGTTCACCATGCTCATAACAGCATCACGGCAATGATTCGCCGCATGATGCACATCTTCGACAAATGATTTTTTATCCAAGGGTGATAAATCGTTAAATGCTGCAAAATAGCGACTCAATTTATATTCAAAAAGCGCCCGCTGATCAGGTGTTACAGCTAATCCCTGCTTTAGATCCAAGAGAAGTCTCTTCATC
>CALDHR010000298.1 GCA_937898585.1 uncultured Oligoflexia bacterium | reverse complement strand
AACATTTAAAATTAGTGCGACACTACTAGATAGTCTCTCTACATCCATTTTCATATGTCTAATAAATTTACTTTTATCCTCTTTGCTCATCTCGTATTTATTAATATTGTCTAGTGTCAGTTGAATAGAGGCGATAGGGGTTTTAAGTTCATGTGTAAAATTATCAATAAAACTCTTTTGCCATTTCACGAGTTGAATAGATTTTTGATAATAGGTAAAAATAAAGGCAAGACCTGCAATAATAAAAACCAATAAAATGGCCAAAATAATCGTAACAGTAGGGCCATAATTATCAAAAATTAAACTCTCATCGATATTAAATCTTTCCACAAAGATATTAATTTTTTTATTTACATAAAAATACCAGTTGATATACAAAAAAAGGGCACCTATAACAGAGAGGAGCGAGCTTATAAAAATAAACAGTGGATGGAAGAAAAAAAATCGGCTTACCTTCATAATATGACCTTAAATAAAAAAATAACTCTCGGTATCTTTGATTCTGGTATAGGGGGCCTATCCCTTACCATAGAGCTTATCTATAAAATTCAAAAGAACCTAAAGAATACCTCTTTTAACATTATCTATCTCGCCGACAATGATTTTCTTCCCTATGGCGATAAATCAGATAAAGAGATAACACAGAGGTCTGAATTTCTAACAACGTTCCTCTCCTCTTCTTTTCAACTTCAAACAATATTTATTGCCTGCAATACAGCAACTGTTTCAAGTATTCATCATTTAAGAAAGACTTTTCCTCATCTCTCCTTTGTTGGAGTTGAACCTTATGTTACCTTCATGGAAAATAAAGAAGGTAGGAATGAAAATGAAGAGCACTTGCTCCTTGTTACTCCACGAACAAAGAATTCATCTCGCCTCCATCAGCTCCTTAGAGAAAATGATCCTCATCAAAAAATAACGGCACTCCCTCTCCCTGAACTTGCCTCTCTTATCGAAGAGTACCCTCTTGACTGGAACTCTCCCTTATTCTTAAAAAAATTAGGAAATCAGCTTTCTCGCGTTAATGTTGAAAAATTTGAGTCTCTCATCATGGGGTGCACTCACTATGCGTTTATTCAAGATGCTTTGAGATCGCTTTATAAGAAAACGGTGAAATTTCCCAGTGATTCTATTATCAAACAACTCATCTCTGTTTTAGAAAAAGATAAAAGTGAGGATAAGTCAGACAACCAAAACTCCCTCACCCTCATCAATACCGCAAACCAAAAAAGTTATAATGCTAAAATGAAGAGTATTTTAGATTACTATCTTCCGGCCAATTTTGTTCGTTTTAACGAGCTTGTCATTCCCACTAAGGAAAGACCATAGATGATCCATTTAGTCGGATCAAAGTGATAAAATTTTAATCCATTCCTATAGTCTGTTGGATGTGAGTGGTGATAATTATGATAGCCCTCTCCGAAGGCCAAAATAGAGCAAATAAAACTATCCCTTGCACTCTCAAAAGCATTATAAGGTCTCTCTCCAATAAGATGGGCCAGAGAATTAATGAAAAAAGTGCTTTGGTGGACAATAAAAATTCTAAAAATACCTGCCACAATAAAATATTCAATAAAGCTTCCTCCTAAGGCATAGGCAAAACCAATAGGAATAAAGACATTAAGTAAAGAAGTTAACCAAAAATAGTAACGATGTTGCCAACGCAGAACAGGGGAAGCAATAAGATCTTTTACCATGGAAAACTCTTCTTGCAATTCCGCTTTGCTGTGACCTCTATCAGTATATTTTTCTGAATAGAAAATCCACAAAATATGAGACCAAAGAAAACCATAGCTGGCATTGTAAGGATCACCCTCTTTGTCTGTTAGGCGATGGTGAACCCGATGATCATTACTCCACTTAATTACAGAGTTTTGCAAGCTCATCGTTCCTAGAAGCATCATCACAAAAGAAACAAAGCTATTCGTTTTAAATGTTTTATGAGAAAAATAGCGATGATACCCCATTGTTATTCCCATTCCTGTCATCCAGTAAAGAACAAAGCACAAGGCCCATGGGCGCCAATCAGGAGACTGATCTGCTAGTAAATAATATAAAGGAACTCCAATAATTGAAAAAAGAATAAACCCAAAAACAAAAGAAAAATTAATCCAGTCAAAACGTAAATTATTTCGTTTCAAGTGCTCACAAATTCCTTCTTTGTTAAGTAAAACGCCCATAATTTTCTCTCCTTTGTAAATCTATGAAATAGTTTTACTCTATCTAGAGGGAAATTAGTTGCGAAGGATCTCTCTTTTACATTTCTTTTACATTCATATTTTTCGCAAATGAAGATGCTCAATGGAATGTGAACTATTTTTGGTCAAGATTAAATCGGCCCTTGTTTTAAAAGGGAGGATATTTTCTAATAAATTTTTCTTATTAATATTCGTCCAGATATCTCGCGCAAATTTCTCTATTTCTTTATGCTCATAATGCCTAAATTGATAAAGGTAATACTCTGGTCCTCTTTCTTTGGCATAAGAAAAAAAAGTATGAAATCGATTGAGAAACCACTTTTCTAGATCTGCCAGGCTAGCGTCAAGGTAAATACCAAAATCAAAGAAGTCAGAAATAAAAGGACCAATGAGAGGTCTTTGAGTCCCTACACCTACATGAAAAACATTAAGACCTTCTAAGATTAAAATATCCGGTGACTCTAGTATTTGATGTTTATCTCGTAAAATATCATAAGACTTATGACAATAAAGAGGAACTTTTATAAAGGGTGATCCACTTTTAATATCTATAATTGTTTGAAGAAGATCTTTTTGCCGATAACTCTCCGGAAAGCCCTTTCGTTCTAGTAGCTTCTTTTTTTTAAGCTCATCGAGTCCATAGAGATAACCATCTGTTGTTAAAATTTCTACTTTTGGGGACCAGTCCCATTTTGATAAAATATGCTGCAGGACACGTGCCATTGTGCTTTTCCCTGCGGCCACACTTCCCGCTAACCCGATAATATAAGGAACTTTCTTAGGCCCCCCTCCTAAAAAACAATTTGTTGATAAATGAAGTTTTTTTTGTGCTTCTACGTAGTAGTATAGCAAGCGAGAAAGAGGGAGGTAGATTTTCTCTACTTCTTCTAAGGAGATGACCTCATTAGTACCTCGCAGCTCTTCAAGCTTTTCGGCCGTTAGATTGAGAGGAGTATCTTTACGCAACTCACTCCAGCTTTTATCTGTAAATTCAATAAAAGGGGAATTTCCTTTTTTGAGTGAGATCATTTGTCCTTTACTTCTTTAAGGTAGATCGCCGGCAATGAAGATCTACAGGAAGAGAGACTATACCATTTTCATGAGAGAAAAAGTAGATCATAGGAAGATCAAATTTATCTTGAGTATAAGGTGGTGTGATATAGATCCCATTTCTCTTATTGAGAGGGACGCTTTTATTGACGGGAAAAAAGACTATCTTTTTTTTCTCTTGAAAAATATTTAAATCAAATTTTTCTTCTTCTTTATTTTGGCAAAAGAGAGTGCCATGAAGAAGCTCTCCTTCGCGAAAATCTTCTATCGTCTTGAGTTTCACTAAACAGATCTCTTGAGATTTATCTTT
>CALDHR010000297.1 GCA_937898585.1 uncultured Oligoflexia bacterium | reverse complement strand
CCAAGTGCACGATGTGGGGAGCAAAAATAAGGAAGTATCTATTGAGCCCGGCCATCTTTTTACCATTGAGCCGGGTCTTTACTTTATTGAATTTCTTCTCGAAGAGCTTAGAGGAAAAGATGATAAAGAGTTTATTAATTGGAAGAAAGTTGATGAGCTGACGCCTTATGGAGGGATTCGCATTGAAGATAATATTTTTCTTCATGAAGATGGAGGAATTGAGAATCTAACACGCAAAAGATCTTTGATAGTAAAATAACAACCAGGAAAATATTTTTTCCTGGTTGTGAAAATTAAAAACTATTTTCATTAAAGCTAATTTCAAAATAACCGCCAAAAATATAGAACTTATCTGATTGATTTGGCTCAAAAACATTAACACCTCTTGAGAAGTTGATAGTTCCAACAATATAAAATTTACTTCCGGGGTTAAAGGCAAAAAACTCAACATAGGCAACTTTTCCAAATGGATTGGGGTTAAAAACTCTAAATGTGCTGTTTTTATTCAAGACATATCCTACTCCATTAGATTGAAAAGTACTGGTGGTAATAGATATGCCACCTCCTCTAAATTGAGGTTCTTGACTATAGATATTTTTAAGTAATTGAGGATCAAATTGATGATCATCTAGGGCCGTCACATCAATATGATTAAGATTTTCTGTTTCAATAGATATGTTTATTTGTTTTTTTTCTTTTACTTCATTGATAGCATCTTCATTGAGACCAAATACAGTTTGTGGACTTCCTTTGATTAAATTTTCCTTAATACATGAACCAAAGATAGAATAATCACAGTTTTGTGAATAAGAGTTTAAAGACAAAAAGAGCATAAGAAGACAGAGTTTTTTCATTGTTTAATCCTTTGGTTGATTGAGAACGGTTAATTTATAAAGAGTGAGTGGCAGAAGCCGTGCATGATAAAGTTGTGTAACTTACTTTTTCTAATGCTCCTCGGACAAGCTGGTCGCCCGCAATAGATGTTTGATGCGTCACTTTGAAGTAGGTAGCATTAAAGTTAGAGCTTTTTCCATCAGGGAATGTATTGACGTTGGGAAGAATAAGCCCGATAGAAGTTGAATAAAGATCAGGCACAAACTCTGGGCCGTGAGCTGAGACAACCATTCCTAAAACACTTTTTTCAACGCGAACAGCATCGTTTTTTGCAGAAAAATTTTTCTTAAAACCATTTCCCTGAAGGGAAAAGACGCGCTCCCCTTTTTTGTCCGAGATTTTAAAAGTCGCCTTAATCAACCCCGCCTCATCTTGGCAAACATATTTATTGGCCTTCTGAGAAAGAGCAAAAAGAGAACATGTGAGCAAACTCGAGACGAGAAATATAGTGATTTTATGCATGATTAAATTCTTTTTTGGAAGACGCCCCCTTCTATGAAGAAGAGAGCGTCTGAAATTAATGTGTGTAATTTAGAAAGCAGTAAGAGAAAGTTCAAGAAGAGCAGATACTGTCTTTGAGAAATTTTGTGTCATGTTTCTTCCTTGAAACTCAAGCGTTAACTGAGCTGCAATTTTGTCCGTAGGGTTATACATAAAGTAAGGAGCAACAGTAAACTTCTGCTCGTCAATAGAAGTTCCCGCCTCAAAAATATTCATTTGAAAGGCAGCTGTGAACTCTGGTGTAAAAGCATATTCGGCGAAAGGAGAAACAGTAAGCTTATTGCTGTTGTAACGATTAAAACGACCATTAATTTCAGCATCAGCTTTTTTTGTATGCTTACTTTCATAGATTACATCACTGGCCACCGTTAACTTGCTATCAACTGTATAAGTTGGAGTTACAGAAGCAAGTTCTTTTGAGTAAGTTGCGCCATCTTGCTTTCCCGTTCTCCTCAAGTTGTAACCAGAAAAACGAAGTTCATTTTTAAGGGTAAAGTTATCACTGAATTTGTAGTTGGGATAAAGACGAAGATTGAGAATCCCATCACTTTTTGTGGCATCACGAGATGTGCCAAAATTGCGGTAGTAACGAAGAGATGATTTCATGTCGAGATTTTCATCAAAGCTGCTGAGGATTTTCTTTTGATCCCAGCGAAGAACAGCATTACTGAGTGTTGACTCATAATTTACTTTGCTGCTGTCATTGTCGCGCGTGTAAGTAATGTCTGGATAAAGCTTAAAACTTGTCTCTTCGTTTACTTCGTAACTTACTGTTGGGTAGAGATGAGAGTCGATTTTGCTGATGTTTCTTTCTTCTTCACGACGAAATGTTTGAGTTTCAGTTCCTAGTGAGACACCAAAAGGTGAAGGTGCATCAGTTGTAGATGTTGGCATGGCCTGGATTGCTGCAGCTGAACCTAAAATGGCCAGCATAAGTGTTTTTTTCATTGTCTAATACTCCTTGAGTTGTCTTTGCGGAATTTCTAAATGAGGATTCCGTTTTTGGCAAATAAAATATAGGATAGCTATACAATAAAAAGGATCTAAATCATGAAAAATAATACAATCTCAGCACTAATGAATTTTATCGATAACTCGCCTTCGCCCTACCACGCGGTGAAAAGCGCCGTAGAGCTACTGAAAAAAAAGAACTTCACCGAGCTTCATGAAGAGAAGATTTGGAAGAATCTTGAGACAGGTAGTTATTATGTTATCCGTCAGGGAGGCTCTCTTATCGCTTTTAATTACAAGAAAGGAAATAATTCTTATCGCATGATTGGCGCCCATACAGATTCTCCTTGTTTGAAAGTTCGCCCCAATGGATCTTATTTGAAGGCAGGTCAACACCAAATGGTGGGTGTGGAAGTTTATGGCGGTGTTATTTTAAGCAGTTGGTTTGACCGAGACCTCTCTTTTGCTGGTCGTGTTTTCTCTCGCAACAAGAAGGGAAAACTCCAATCAAATCTCATTGATATAAAAGAAAAAGTGGCGGTGGTGCCTAGTTTGGCCATTCATCTCAATCGCGAGTGCAATCAAAATAGAACTATTAATCCTCAGCTGGAAATGTCTCCTCTTCTTTCTCTTAACCCCAAAGAAAAGCTCGAAGATCTATTGATGGATTACTTGCCTAAAGAAACGAGTGAAGTGATCTCCTTTGATTTGTCTTTTTATGACACTCAGAAGGGATCCCTTGTGGGAAGTCGCGGTGAATTTCTGATGTCTG
>CALDHR010000296.1 GCA_937898585.1 uncultured Oligoflexia bacterium | reverse complement strand
CGTTTTAGTGAAAAGAAGCACAAAATATTGGGAAAACTGACACTCTTTGGGTCATTTGCCTATTCAGTCACTGCTACTCAGTATGATGATGGGTATCTCTACGAAGAAGATTATGAAGATGAGGCCGATGAAGATGCCGATGATTATGAGTCTTTTCCAGGAGAATCCACAGAAGATTTTTTAAATCGTTTTTACGGAAATCCCAAAGAAGTGATGAATGATGATATTCCAAAGTATGATAATGACGGCAATGTCGTTTCAGATCGTCACCAACTTTTTCACCGCCACGGTATTATCTCTCCTGATGAAGTGAGCGAGGCAAAAGATTATGTCCAAGAATTAGTGCGAAGTTCGGCCACAGAAAAAGCACTTGTCGCTGAAGATTTTACTAATGAAGAAGGATTTTTAGTAACTGATCGTGCTGAGAATTTTGTGGATAATGCAAAAGATGATTTTGTGACAAACATTGTAGAGATGGAGAAAAGAAAATTAACGAAGGCCAAATTAAAATCATCACCATGGTCTAGTGATTATTGGCCAATCTATATGGGGATGGCGGCCTTCCGCTATGCTGACCCTAAAACGCCTTCCATGAAAGATAAGTGGATTGATTTTTATAAATTCTCCAATGAAGTGAAAGTTCCCAATCGCTCTATGACAGATAAGGAAATAGCAAAACTTTCTCCCGCTGAAAAATACGATATTCTTGTAGGAGATTACAATTTCACTTTAACTCGGGCCATGTGGAATGTGGGAAAAGGGTATTATGATTCACAGGGAAATGTTCCCGAGTGGATGGGGATTTGCAATGGTTGGGCGGCAGCGAGCTTTACACTTGATCGTCCACGCTATGCCATCAAAGTAAAATCTTATGACGGCAAACATAAAATTAAATTTTATCCCGAAGATATTAAGGCCCTTGCCTCGTTACTTTTTGCTTATGGACAAACAGAGAATAAATTTATTGGTACGCGTTGTGAGAGTAAACATCCTAAAGTAGATCAGTATGGTCGTTATATTGATCAGGCCTGTTTTGATACGAATCCAGCAACATGGCATTTAGCGATGGTTAATCAGGTTGGTGTCTCTGAGCGAGGGCTTGTTTTTGATAAATCAGTAGATGATGAAGTATGGAATCAGCCTGCTTATGCTTATACGTATAAATATTTCAATCCTGAAAAAGGAAAATCTAGCAAGAATCTCAAAGAGGCCATGATCCCTTATAGCGAATTTAAGCGCGATGTCTTTAAAAGTTATCGATCGCCCGATGTGAAAAATATTGTAGGTGTTGAAATGGCCGTGAAATATGTCGTTGAGGTAGAACCCATGCCACGTCGTCGCGATAGAAAAAGATATGACGGCATCCGCACCGTGGTTTATCGCTATGATTTAGAGTTAGATGATAAACACGAGATTATCGGTGGTGAGTGGTATGGAAACAAGCATCCTGATTTTATTTGGGCGCCTGTAAAAGGCTCAATAGGCTCTTCGTCTTATGAAGATGAGGCAGTGGGATCTTGGAAATCAAGAAAAAGATCTCTTCCCGATTCTTGGGCCAGAGCAGGGATGCGCTCTTCTTTAGACAGTGTTCCTCTTGGAAAAATTGTCTATCGATTGCTAGAATTTTCTCGATCAGGAAAAATCTTGTCGCGTCTCTTGCCCCCTAAACCACATTTACCGCGCTTTTTTAGAGGAAGCTAAAAAGCTCTCCTTATGATGAAGGCAATCGATAGGTAAAAGCATTTCCTGTGATTGTCTTCAATCTTTCTTTTTGCATCCCTAGCAACTTATCGCCAAGATTTTTATCCTTTACCTTTTGTGCCAACCCACTCATCTCACAAATGGCCTCACCGATGGCCTTTGCTAAAAGAGGAGGAACGGCATTGCCCACCTGGCGCCATTGTGCCGTTAGTGGTCCGCTAAAAACAAAGTCTAGTGGAAAACTCTGAATTGTGGCGGCCTCTCTTACTGTAAGGTAGCGATTTTCAGTTGGATGAAAATAATTATATCGATGCGTCATGATAGTATTGGATACCATCTTTCGGTGAAGTCGCTGGTACTTTGTCTGACGCAAGCGATTTTCTTTGAGATTCTTCCAATCAATATTTAGCGATAAAGACTTGGGAAAATATTTAAGCTCATCTTCCTCATACCTAATTCCTTTTCCTTCTGGAATAAGCGCAATCCTCTCTTTATCAATGGCCAAGGAAATACCGGCCTTTAAGATATCGTGATTTTGAAGAGATTTTTTGTTCTTCTGAATGGTCTTCATGACATCACCCACCGTCGCTAGAGTGCTCTGGGTTTTAGGAAACACAATAGGCGTATTGAGACGCGTCCCGAGAAAAATAGTCCTGCGCCGCCGCTCAGGGACACCATATAAATGGGCCTCCATCACTTGAACATCAAGATGATATCCCATTTCGTTGAAGGTTTTAAAGATTCCCTTGAGGACGGCCCTGTTTTTTTGCGCCAAAATTCCCGTCACATTTTCCATCACAATAAAATCGGGTTTGAGGTCACGCACAATGCGGCAATACTCGAGAAAAAGCCTATTTCTCTTGTCTTTAGGATCGCCTCGCCCCACGGTGGAAAATCCCTGACAAGGAGGACCACCTACAACGAGATGAATTTTTTCACCCTTTGTGAGCCTCAAAAGTTCTTTGGTGGTGAGTTTTTGAATCTCGCCGCAATAAACTTCTGCTTTTGGATGATTGAGAGCAAAAGTATCCATGGCATGCTTGTCGTAATCAATTCCAAGCAGACAGCGATGAGAGGCCATTTCTAGCCCACAAGAAAGTCCGCCCGCCCCGGCAAAAATATCGATAAAATTAAGAGATTTATTTTTTGATGACATGCTTAAGTGCCTTCTAAGCTCAATGCTGTTTAAGATGAAGTAGTTATCCTATAATAGTCCTAAGAGCAATGTCTAGGAGGGATAAATGGAATCAAAAAAAAGCACTGCCATCTCACAATTTTACTCACTTATTCCAGGAGAATCAAAAGTTCTGGTGGCCCTTTCAGGTGGAGTTGATTCGGCCGTCGCGGCCTATCTTCTCACTAAACAGAACATTGAGGTGGCAGGGATCTCTTTTTATAACTACGACAAAGTGGCAATTCTTGGAAAATTACGAGAGATGATTGTCAATCTTGAAGAAAATAACTCTGTTTATTTTAAGCAAGAATTAAAGACTCTTACAGATGATCAATTGCTTGGTTTTGTAAATAGTTCTTACTGCAGCGCTGAGAGTAGTGATAAAATTGAGGAGCTCGCAAACTTTTTAAAAATTCCTCTTTACGGCGTAAAGCTAGAAGATGTTTTTGATGAAGTTGTTTTTGCTGCCGTTGTGGCCAATCGTCTTCTAGGAAGAAGTTACAACCCCTGCTCCGATTGTAATCGCTTGAAAATTTCAACTCTCTTTAACAAAATGGAGACACTTAAATACGATTTTATGGCCACGGGACATTATGCTAAAGTCTACCATAATCATAAACTAGAATCTTACCTCGTCTTTGCCTCCAATGATCAAGAATCAGATCAATCTTTTCTTCTCTCTGGCGTTACTCAAAAAGAACTTTCAAGACTGATTCTCCCTCTTGCTGATTTAAAACATGAAGCAGTTCTCAATCTTGCGAAAAAATTTAATCTGCCCTTTGTGGAAAAAAAGAAAACAAAGAAAGTCTGCTTCCTTAAAGAAAAATCTCTTGAATATTTTATTCAGAGTAAAGCGCCTGAAAAAATTCTTAAAATTGGTGCTGTTTACAATAAAGAAATGCTTCAACTTGGAGAACATATGGGAATTCACAAATTCTATGTAGGAGATAAACTAGAGAACATTGAGTATAAAGTGATTGGATCATCTACAACGGATAAAGAATCTGTTGTCACTGGCATGAGTTACTCGGGTGGGATGGTGAAAATATCTACTGCCGAAAAGTCCGCAAAAAAAAGGGCCGTTATTTCTCAAGCAGATTTTATTGATGTGACAGATTTCTCATCTCCTCAAAATGTTCTTTTTCGCTTAGATCAATTCTCTCCTTTTAAGAAGGCCGTCTTGACCATGAAGAATAATAAAAGAGGAATTCTCGATTTTGCAGAAAAAGAATTTCCCTTAGCAAGAGGGCAAGTGTTGGCCTTTTATACAACAGATAAAAATCCACGCCTTATCGGTCATGCACGCGTTATTGACTTAGAAGATTCGAAGTTGCTTACTCGTTTGAAACAAAGTAATGTCGATAAAGATGATAAAGAAAAAGTAGAAGAAGATTCTAAGAAAATAAAAAAAATTGAGTTTGTGAATTCTTTTTAAGTTTTAAAATTAAAATCAAGTAGGAAAATTAAAAGTGAAAGTTGTCGTTGGAATGTCCGGAGGAGTAGATTCTTCTGTGGCCGCCCATCTTCTCAAAGAACAAGGACATGAAGTCGTTGGGCTGTTTATGCAAAACTGGGAAGAGGAAAATAATAATGAAGAGGGGAGTGAATGCTCCGCCGAGCAAGATTATAAAGATGCTCAAAGTGTTGCAGAATCTCTTGATATTCCTTGCTACTACGTCAACTTTTCTCGAGAGTATAAAGAAAAAGTCTTTGATTATTTTGTAAAAGAATACCAAGCAGGACGAACACCCAACCCCGATATTTTGTGCAATAAAGAAGTGAAATTTGATGTCTTTTATCACTATGCCAAAAAAATTGGCGCAGAGAAAATTGCGACAGGTCATTACGCTCAAATTGAATTGTTAGATGATGGTAGTGCTGTTCTTAAAAAAGGGATAGATGAATCAAAAGATCAATCTTATTTTCTGCACGCTGTAGGGGAAGAAGTTTTTCGCGATGTTCTCTTTCCTCTTGGAGCAATGCCTAAAAGTAAAGTGCGTGAAATAGCAAAAAACTTACAATTAAAGACGGCCCATAAAAAAGACAGCACAGGAATTTGTTTTATCGGTGAAAAAGATTTTAGCTCTTTTCTTTCTCGTTACACCAAAGAAATGCGAGGTGAATTTCAAACACTTGCAGGCGAAAAATTGGGAAAAACAGACGAGCTTTATTACTATACACTCGGTCAGCGCAAAGGACTCGGTCTTGGCGGTGCAGGTGAACCGTACTATGTCGTAGGAAAAGATATTGAGAAAAAAATTATCTACGTAGAGAGAGGAAAATTTCACAAGGCCCTCTATGTTGATGATGTTTTTGTGAAAGATTTTTTTTGGATTAATAAGAACTATTCATTTAGTGATAAAACTCAATTAAAAGCAAAACTTCGCTACCGCCAAGAAGAACAAGAGTGTTTAGTGGAAATTATCTCTTCTCATGAGATGAAGTTGACCTTTTTAGTCCCTCAGCGAGCAGCATCTCCCGGGCAATTTGCCGTTCTTTATAGTGGAGATATTTGCTTAGGGGGAGGAGTTATTGATAGAATAGGAAGTACTTATCATGAGATGAAAAAAGAACTTCCTGAGAGCGTAAGCATTGGAACCGCCAAATAAACAAAAAGAAAAAGAAAAAATCAATTGTGTGAAGTGTAAGTATTTCTACGTTACTTGGGATACACGCATGCCAAGAGGCTGTCGCCTCTTTCAATTTAAAACAGAAAAATGGCCTTCTCAAATAGTCAGAGAATCCTCTGGAAGTGATTGCTCTTCTTTTATAGAGAAAAGAAAAAATATTGACGAACAGTTTTAAAATTTGAGATTCTCTTTGAGTGTTCGATTGCTCTTTTCTTGTTGATTCATTACAAAAAGATTTTTTATGTTAAAATTCTCTCATCGTTTGAGCGTTAAAATGAATAGTCTTGCAGGTATTTCTTTTGGAATCAAAGGACACTCTCGCCCCTCTCTTTCCCTTTCTTCATCACGACAATTAGAATTCTCTGTACAACAAAAAAAAGTAAAATCAATTCTCTCTAAGTTAGGTGAAATTGAAGAAAAGAGAAAAAAAATCCATTTTCTTTTAAGTGAAATAAAATAAGGCCAATGTTACTATCATCTTTAAGATGAGGAGTAATAAAACATGCAAGAAGAATACTATTTTTCAGTAAGACAGAAGGCCTTGGCCATCAATCTCGAACCAACTATCTATGGAACTTTTGCTGAAATTGGAGCAGGGCAGGAAGTGGCCCGTCTCTTTTTTCGCGCAGGAGGCGCTTCAGGGACAATCGCTAAAACGATTTCTGCTTATGATATGGTCTTCTCCGATTCTATTTATGGAAAAGAAGACTCAGGGCGATACGTCTGTGAATCACGCCTTAGCAAAATGCTCGATAAAGAATATCGACTTTTAATGGAACGCCTTAAACAACATCGCTCGCAAGAGACAAAATATTTTGCTTTTGCCAACACCATTGCTGCTCTTAATTTTAATAAAACAAATGAAGGGCATGGCTGGATTGGTGTGCGTTTCCAACATGAAAGCAACGCAGAAGAAAGCGAAGTTGTCTTACATGTGAAATTACTTGATGAAGAAAATATTGATCAACAGCAGGCCGTAGGAATTATTGGAGTGAATCTCATTCATGCTTGCTTCTTTCACGCCAATAAACAGCAAGAGTTTATTGAAAAATTAGTGGAAAGCGTGGGAAGTCATCGAATGGAAATGGACCTCATAAAAGTGAGAGGACCTGCTTTTGAGACATTTGATAATCGAGTTCTTGGCCTTATTTTACTCAAATTAAAAATGACCAGATCTGTTCTCTTTAATAATAAAGGTGAAATTCAAGGCGTAGGAGAATCTCTTTATAAAAAAAATATTCTTCTCTTGCGTGGAAGCTTTAGACCACTTACGCATATTAATGTGGATATGTTTAAAAGCACATTAGAGCTATTTAAACAGTGCGATGGACCCGATTGCTCTTATCCTTTGGCCGTTATTACCATGATTGATTTACGCGCTGACGGAGAAATTGATGAGCAAGATTTTTTGAGCCGGGTAGATCTTATTACAAAAATGAACATACCTGTGCTTATTTCTAATTATCATGAGTACTATCAGCTTGCCTCTTATCTGGGAAAAATTTCAAAGAAAAAAACAGGGCTTATTTTAGGAGTCTACAATTTAGAAGAAATTTTTGCAAAAGAGAGATTTGCTCATCTTGAAGGAGGCATCTTACAAGCGCTAGGTCTTTTAGATCAATACACTGAATCTATTTATGCTTATCCAGAAAAGAGAGAAGATGTCTATGTTGATTCAAAAGGGATAAATGTAGATGTTTCGGTAAAAGATTTTTTTAATTATTTTATTCAAAATAAATC
>CALDHR010000295.1 GCA_937898585.1 uncultured Oligoflexia bacterium | reverse complement strand
TTAGAATAGGTGCGATGAAAAATTTCTCCATGAAAATTGAGAGAATCCACCAAGTGCGTATAAATCCCCATTTTAAAAAGCATACTTGAGAGGCGGTTAATTTCAGTGGCCGAAGAATCTTCAGCTTTATAGAGTAGTGATTGATAAGCAGAAAGACGGGTATAAAAAGTTATTTTAAGAAGCTCAACAGGCGGAAGCTCCATTAAAATGCCCATTGAACATGCTTTGTGGTTAAGCCTTTGTCCCTTTCCGTTATAAACCTGCGTCAACTCTCCTAAAAAGCCTAGGCCAAACTTCATATCCTTTAAATCTTTATTGGAAAAAAAAGTAGCAAACTCTCCGTAAGGACCAAAAGAACGAAAAGAAGAATTAGATGAATAATCGCGGTATAAGTTGGCACTGCTACTGACAAACCCCAACTGAAGATAGCTCTTTATTTCGGCCTCATGATCCACCATTCGATTTTTCCACTTATGAGCACTTTTATAAACTTCTTGCTCCTGAGGACGAATAGCAAGAGCATCAAGGGCCTCATGAAGAGTAGTAACGTCTTCTATTTTAACGAGGTAATTTGATCCAGTGAGAAGAATCCATTCTTCATCGATAGCAGGGGCAAAGGCCATCACTTCTTTTTCTGCCTCCACCAAAAAAGACTCACCGCTCTTTAAATCGTAAAGAGGAGTATTGGCCTTAAGAAGTAAGGGAAACTTTGGAGTATCTTTGCCTTTGCGCCGCTCTTCGATGATATCGAGAAACTGTTTTGTGCGATATTTTTTTTCTAGTAGGCGCGGGTGCGGGCGAAACATTTTTTTTCCGTAAAGAGAAATAACGGAAAGCTCTTCTTCTAAAATAGTATCGAGTTTTTTAACGTCACGACCACTGGCACTTTTAGAGCTTATGGTGGCCAGGGCCGCAAGGGAGGCGAAGAGCATGAAATATTTTTTGAGCGGCCATAAAGGCGTCATAGTTTGACGCATGATAAAAATCCTCACTTGTCACTTCATCAAGGGGTTTCCATTCATAGTCTATATGCTCAATGGGATCAATTGATAGAGGGGGAAACTCATTCCGAGAAAATAGCACCAGAAAGACGGCCTCTTCTACGAAGCGACCAAATTTATCCTCATAACAATTCTTTTTTTCCAAAGGGTGAAAGGAATCAGCTTCACTGAGTTTGAGTTCTAACTTTGTTTCTTCTTGGAGTTCGCGCAGCAGTGCGTCTTGATAATTTTCCCCTTTTTCCACCGATCCCGTCATGTTTTGCCAAAAAAGCCCTCTGGCCTCATTTGTCTTTAGGCGCAAAAGATAGTTTTTCTTTTCGTCCTCTCGATGCAGTATGATGACACCTTGAATCTTTTCATGTTTTATTTGATTTTCTCTATTATTTTGTCTATCCAACTTAATATCCTCACTTACTTAAAGGTTAACAATCATGGATGAAAGCACGCGAAATTTTATTATACAATTTGCTATGGGGCTACCGGGTCTCTTAGTGGGAATTGTCTTTCACGAATATTCTCACGGCCGCATGGCCCTTCATTTTGGCGATCCTACAGCAAAGGCCTCTGGGAGGCTGACCTTTAATATTGCTTCTCATTTAGAGCTTTGGGGGAGTGTTATTGTCCCTATTCTCAGTATTCTCTTAGGTGGCTCCATGTTTGGTTGGGCCAAACCCGTTCCCATTAACCCCGCCAATTTTAAGAACTACAGGAAAGGGCTTTTTTGGGTGAGTTTTGCCGGTCCTCTGGCCAACTATATTATTGTGATTTTATCGGCACTAGGTTTTGCCCTCTGTTATCACTATCTTCCTTCGTCCTTTTATCTCCAAGAACCCATTCTCTCTATTTTCCGTCAATCGGTTCTTATTAATACAATTATTGGGACTTTTAATCTCATTCCTCTGCCTCCCCTTGATGGATCGCGTATTGTCTCTTCTATGTTGAGTTTTCGCGGTCAGCAAATCTATGACCAAATTGGACGCTATAGTATTATTTTCTTCTTGCTGCTTATTTTTACTCCTATTGGCCAATATATTTTTCTTCCCCCCCTCGTTATGGCCAATTCTATCTTGGCCTTCTTTCTCTACCTTTTCTAAAATAGGTTAGTTAGAGGTTTTTACAACGAGGGATAAAAGATCATGCAAGAGACACTTGGAATTCGCATCGCAACGGGTCACTTTGATGGCCCCCTTTCGCTTCTGCTTTCACTGATTCAAGAGCAGGAAATGGATATTTTAAAGCTCAATTTAAGTCTGCTCACCAGTGATTATCTTCTCTATTTGCGCCGCCTTAAAGAGCTCAATTTCACCGTTGCTGGCGAGTATCTCCATATGGCATCTACTTTACTTCTCCTTAAATCAGAAGAGTGTTTGAGAGTTGCAGGTGAAGGGCCTATTAAAGAAAAGCAAAAGGAAGTGGTCGATTTCCTTGAAATTGAATCTAAAGAAGAGTTAATCCGCCGCCTTTTACTTCTTAAGGCCCATCAAAAGCTAGCAACTTTTTTTTGGCCGCTTGAAAAGAAAAATATCGACTCTTTTAGTCGAGAGGGCGTTAAGCAAGAAAATAGTCTTAGTTTTTTTCAACAATATGCTCTGCAAGATCTTATTGATCCTATGATAGGAATTATCCGCAGACAAAAAAGAAGCTTTAAAGTCGTCAAACGAGAGCGCCTTACCATTCAAGAAAAGCTTCAGTATCTCAAAGAGATCCTTCACAAAGGAATGCAGACAACGTTTTTTGAACTACTCCAAAATTCTCCCATTACCAATGTAAAAGAGAAGAAGTCAGATACTATTATTACTTTTATCTCCCTTTTGGAGTTGGCCCGTCTGCAAAAAATTTCTCTTGGCCAACATGAGACTTATCAAGATATCTACATTAAAATTATTAGTGATTTAAAAGAGTTTAATATTGATTTGGCCTCAGGCTTCTCTATGCCTCCTGAAGCAATGCCAGCAGTATAAGAGATCAAAAGGATAACTCCATGGAAGAGAACAGAGACGAGAAAGAAGATGAAAAAACAGAGCAACTTTTTAGCTTTGCTCAAGAAACCAACTGGCAACAAGACTTAGGTATCGATGAAGAGACAGTGGAAATGGTTATGGAAAACCTCCTCTTTGTTTCCACCAAACCTCTTGGCCTTAATTCTGTCAGTGACGTTTTTGAAAAAAAAATTTCCTCTGATACGCTCTATCAGATTATGAAAAAAATTCAGCGCCGCTATGAAGAAGTGAACCATCTTCGAATTGTGGAAGTAGCAGGGGGCTTTCAGCTGAGAAGTAAAGTGGCCGCGTCGTCTTATATTCAAAAAATAAAAAAAACCACTGTTCATAAATTTCCTGCAGGAGCTCTGGAAGTTCTCTCCATGATTGCCTTTCAAGGGCCTATTACTCGCATGGAAATTGAAAAAATCAGAGGAACTGATTGTTCGCACTATATTCGCATGCTGATGGAAAAAAAGCTCATCGCTATTCGCGGAGAAAGTCACGGGCCAGGAAACCCTTCTCTCTATGCCACAACCAGTGACTTTCTAGAGTTCTTCTCTTTAAATTCCCTAGAGGATCTTCCGCGCAAAGAAGAATTAGACTCTTTACTGAGAAGTCAGGAAGTAGGAGAGATTAAAGATATTCGCGAGCTCAGAGGTCTTTTTAGCGAAGAAAAAGATACGCTCGAAGAACTTAAAGAACTCGAAGAGATGGATCATCAACTCAACTCTATTTCAGTTCATTCTGGTCTCACTAAACATTTTGAAAAATATAAAGGCAAAGATAAAGAAGAAATACAAAAGAAGAGTACTTTTGAGCTCCTCGAAGATTACATGACCATCAGAGAAATTAAGCAACAAAACCAAATGGCCTCAGAGTCTCTTGTTATTGATGACTTTTTTCACCCGCAAGAAAAAAGAGAAGAAGAGAAAGAAGAAGAGAGAGAAGAAGAGTCTTGCTTTGAAGGAATTTTTCATTCCCATGATGACGAAGAGGAAGAAGAATTCTTTGATGATGACGAAGAAATCTCTCCTTCTCCTCAAAATACAGAGGAGCTCATTGAGCAACTAGAAGAAGAGCTTCTTCAGGAGGAACTTGAAGAACCTATGAGCGAAGAAAAAAAGAAAGAATTACAAAAATTATTTCAATAGTAATACTCCACTATTTTCTCTTTATCTCTCTTCCTGCAAGATTAAAGCTATAAAGTTTTTTTTTACTCATCCGATAAAAAGTCACCTGCTCAATCCTCACAAAGGAAAATATTTATGGTGGACTTTAAAATGGGAAGCAACAACGATCTTATTATCCAAGTAAAAACAGATAAGCTCACGGCACAACAGCTAAGAACGCTTAAAACCCTTCTCTCTAGTACTCTTGAAATGATGAGCTCCAACAAAGAAAATACTTTTTTTGCTCAATCAAAAGAGAGCTTAAAGCTCTGGGCCCAACTGGTAAAAACGGCCAATTTTCCTAGTGATACTCCTAAAATTAAATATGCTAATCAGGCCATTGAATTTTCTATTGATGAGCTTTTAGAAGAATTTCGCTCTAAAAAATTTATCCAATTGGATCAATAAAAATGAATATACTTCTTATTGATGATGAAGAAGATATCCGACAAATCTTTGAGTTTTGTCTGATGTCTGTAAAAAAAGTAACCTGCATCGAGGCCTCTTCGGGAAACGAGGCCATCAGTATCATTAAGGCTAAAAAAGATGAAATTGATCTTATTATCTGCGATTTTAATATGGGAGACGGAAATGGCGAAGATGTTTATCGCTATTTACTGGATAACAACATAGACATTCCTTATGTTTTGGCCAGCTCTCACCACCCTTCTAAGTTTAAAATTTTTGATAATCAATGCCTTCTTTTTTTTAATTTTTTAAAACCCGAAATAACTCCTCATATAGAAGAGATGTTTTTGGCCTATGATAAACTTAAAAATAAACGCCATGATGCCGTTGAACAAAACCAAGATTACCTTCCTCTCAACATTCACTTTATTAATAAAATAGGAGCGGCCCCCTGTGACCTCTTTATCAAAGTAAGTGAAACAAACATGGTGAAAATTCACAAAGAGGGAGACCTCTTTGACGAAAAAGAAAAATACAAACAAAAAAAGATCACTCATCTTTATATTGATAAAAAGGATGTCAGCAAAATATTTTCTTTCATCACCAACTCTCTTCAAGAAATGTTTGAAAATAAAAATCTTTCCAGTGAAGATAAAATTAATTCTTTCTATCAGTTTTTAGGATCAACAGTGAGACAATTTCCTTTTACTGAAGATTATCAAAAAGTCACAGGAACAGTTCTTGGCTATATTACAGAAATCATGAAAAAAGATCCCCCTGAAAAACTACTAAACCTAGCAAATGGTAGCAATTACAACACAGGACACTCTCTCATTATCTCTCTTTTTTCTATTCAAATTGCCAAAGAACTCAACTTAACAGATAAAAGCATTGAAAAAAAAATGACAGTGGCCTCGCTCCTGCACGATATCTCTATTTCCGATTTGTGCGACGATGAAAGAATTTATAATAATTTAGTTATTGAAGAAAAACACACGCGAGAAGTTAATCTTGCTAAAATAAAAACGCACCCTATCGACTCGGCCAAATTTGCCACCACCCTCAAAGATATGCCGCCTGATATTGATAAAATCATCGCTGAACACCATGAACTTCCCGGGGGAAGAGGGTTTCCACGCAAACTCACAGAAAAACAAATTTCACAATTAAGTGCTATTTTTATTGTGGCCCATCACATAACAGAATGTCTTTATGACCTCAGAGAGAAAAAAGAAGAAATTAAGTGGAGTTCTATTTTAGAGAAAACCACTAGTGAGAAATTCTTTGGCAGTCACTTTAAAAGAATTCTTGAAATACTTCCTAATTTAGAACCCTTTGCTTAACCAAGATCCACAAATCTCTCTTCTTCAAGGGCCGCCTTGACTCGCGGTGAACGATTTTCTACGACAAGAGGTCTGCCCCCGTCTTCGCCTTCTTTGCGCGACTTCATGGTAGATTGATAATGCTCTTTTCTAAACTTATAATAGTGATCACTGTTGGCCAAAACAACATCTTTTCTGCGCTTAACACTTTTAAAATATTTTTTTGTGCTCAATGCTTTTTTGGCACCATCCCCTGTGCGCTCTTTATAGAAAACAAAGTTAGTGAGTTTTTTGCGGTCCACAAAATAAAATTTTCCCGGCGCTAAATCTTCCACTGTTAGACCACCAATAGAAATACGGCGAAGTCGATCAATGGTAATCCCTGCTCCCGCACAAATTTTTCGAATCTCGCGATTCTTTCCTTCTTCTAAAGTAAATTCAAGCCACGTTTTATTTTGTAATT
Organism: uncultured Oligoflexia bacterium; assembly: GCA_937898585.1. Classification (GTDB taxonomy): domain Bacteria; phylum Bdellovibrionota; class Bacteriovoracia; order Bacteriovoracales; family Bacteriovoracaceae; genus CALDHR01. The sequence continues at coordinate 7,770 of CALDHR010000295.1, read as the reverse complement.
GCTGAAGAATGCGAACACTATAGGGTTTCAAAAATGTTCCGTGATAGGAGACACCTGATTTTAATTTATTCAACATCCCTTCACTCAAATGACCAAAGATTTTTACTTCATAGACTTTTTTAATTTTTGACGAAGGATGAATAATATCATTGGCCAGATCCCCATCATTGGTAAGAAGCAACAATCCTTCTGAATGAAAATCCAAACGACCAACGGGAAAAACTCTCTCTTTAACCATTCCCTGCAATAAATCAATAACGGTAGGACGACCTTCTGGATCTGAAAGAGCGGTAATGACACCTTTGGGTTTATTGAGAACAATATATTGAAATTCGTCTGGAAGACGCAAAGGAACATTATCAACTTCAATGACATCTTCTTTGGGATCAACAGTACTTCCTAGCTCTGTTATCATTCGGCCATTAACGCGAACTTTTCCCTCGACAATAAGATCTTCTGCTTTTCTTCGTGAAGTGAGCCCCGATTGGGCGATAAAACGTTGTAGACGCATACAATAAATCCTTTTGAGCGTCTCGCGACGCAATAGTGTGATTAAAAACGAACGCCGTAGTCATAACACAACTCTTTGAAATTTTCTTGAAATTTCTCTTTTGAAAAATCCATGGCCCTCTTTACTAAAACCTCACCGTCAAATTTATTTTGTTGAAAATCTTTCAAGGCCTCCTTTAAATTCTTCTCTCGCTCCTCTTCCTTTTCTCCTTCAAACCAAAGGGCCACAGACTCATTGAGTGTCTCTAAAACCCCCCCTTTTTTATAGGCAATAACGGGGGTCCCTAAACTCAAGGCCTCAAGAGGAGTTATGCCAAAATCTTCTACCCCAGGAAAAATAAGGGCCTGAGCATGATAGAGCTCTTTTATTACTTCTGAGCGAGACAGATTCCCCAAAAATGAAATACTGGAACCTGCCATTTTTTCTAGCATCTCGCCCTGCTGACCTGATCCGATGATCTTGAGAGGAAGTTCTAACTCATTAAAAACCTTAATGGCCAAATCAACTCTCTTGTTGGGAGCAAAGGCCGTCACCATCACAAAATGCGACCGCCGAGAGACCTCTGCTGGCCTTAAAGAAAAAATATTTTCTAAATCCACAAAAGGATGAATGACGTGACAAGAGCGCCCATAATATTGCTGAATCCTTTTTGCTACAAAATGGGAGTTGGCCACCAAACAATCAATTCTTTCATTGCTCAAATGATCCCACGATTGAAAAAGGGAGCGAATAGATGAGGCCACTACTTTTTGCAATAAAGGCGATGACGAAAAATAAAGATCATAGAGATCATACATATAGCGCATAGGACTATGAACATAGCTAATATGTTTGGCCTTTAGTGGAATCTGGGCCCCTTTAATAACACAATGAGAAGAGCTTATGACTAAATCAACATCTGAAGGAATTTTAATGGTGGAGAGCAGCAAAGGGTAGAGAGGAAAAAGCTGGCGATAGCGCGAAAGAAGAAGGGAGGATTTCCCCCCAAGGGCCGTATGAATTTTGCGCGCAGAAAGCTGAGGCGAAATTTTACTCTCATCACAGAAAAGTGTAAAAAGATCAGCTTCTGGAAAAATCTCTCCTATGCTCTCAAGAACTCTCTCGCCTCCTCTATGATCGAGAAGCCAATCGTGAAGAAGTGCTGTTTTCATAAGAAAATTCTCCCAAATCATGCTAAGTATTGATAATGAACATCATTCAAGAAGATAAAGACAAAGAAGTTTTCCATACCCTCAAAGAATTGCAAAAAGTTGACTTGCAACTCTATACCATAAAAGAGGCCATCCATAATCAAGAAGAGCGCCTAAAAAAAATTGATCTTCTCAAAGAGAAGCATGAAGAAAATCTCCATCTCCTGCAAGAGAAGTTAAAAGAAACAAAGCTCCTCATTACAAATCTCGAAGCGGAGCAAGAAAAACTCTATGCAAGAAAACAGTCTCTTCATGAACACTCTCTTAGCAATAGTTATTCTAATCTCGAAGAAAAAATTAAAAGCGAGCTAGAAAAAATAACAATCCAAGTTAATGAAGCAGAAAATGACCTTTTTGTTCTTCTTGAATCTCAAGAAAAAGACGAACAAAAAATAAGTGAATTAAAAAATATTTTACTTGAAATTCCTCTCTCAAGAAAAGAAATTGAAGACGATGTAAAAAATGAACTCGCTCAACTTTATAAGCAAGAAGAGCAAAACCGACACCGTTTTGATTTACTTTTTCAAGATCTTCCTTCTCCTACACAAAATCTTACTTCGCGCCTTCGCGCAAAAATGTCCGTCAAAAACCCTTATTATCTTAGCTCCATTAGAGAGTTTCAATGTGAGCGCTGCCACATGAGTTTAAATCGCCAACTCACTCAACAAGTAGAGAAAACACGCGAAGTCCAACTCTGTACAAGCTGTAACAGGATTTTATTGCCTCATAATGTTTAATCTTTTTTTTCGTTTAATGTAAAAAAAGGAGAATACTTATGGATGAAAATGAACTGGGGTTAATGACAGATCACACCAAACGCGGCGAAGTTGTCGGTAAAAAATGCGATGATTTTACTCTCAAAGATCATCTTGGAAATAATTTCACTCTTTCAGAAGCACTCTCCACACATATTGTTCTCTTGGCCTTTTATCCAGGAGGCCCTATTCATCCTATTTGCACAGGTCAGTTTTGTGAATATAGAGATACTCGCGAAGAATTTGATAAACTCAATGTGAAAATTTATGGCGTTAGCAATGACCCTATTGATAAGCAGGCCAAGTTTGCACAAGGAAATGGTTATCCTTTTCTCTTCTTGCAGGATAGTTACAATAAAGTGGCCAAGCAATTTATGTGCACTAGCAAATTTATGCTCAATCGCGTAAGTAGGGCCATTGTTATTATTAATCAAGATATGATTTTGCTCTATCGCTATGTAGAGCCCACCGTTTTTACACGAAGGGGCTCTTTTGAACTCATTAACATCTTAAAAGATTTAAAAAATGAAGGACTAATTTAACGTTGTCAACTGACAGTTCAACGAATTTGAACCCGCCGTACAAGCACTATTATACTTCACCCAATCAACACTAAAATTTCCACCCGATATTTGAATAAGAGGCGGAGCAGCTGGTTGCAATGATCCAAAAGGTGTCGTGCAAAAAGAAAGAGAGACAGAAGATTCTGTTACATGATCAAGGCAAAGCTCTTGAGAAATCTCAGAGGCATTGCTGAAGACCGTAGGCGTATCAATGGCCGTATTTGTAGCATTCACAATATCTGAAACGTGATGTGAATAATAATAGAGATACTGAGAATCAAAAACGGCCATCGCACGCGATGCATTTTCTTGAACTCCGCTTCCTTGATCATCTTTAGAATAATGATTTGACCAAACAGTCGTAGAGCTAGGAGTCCCTAATAAGCGAAAGGCCTTTGTATGTTGATAAGGAAGAGTCTTGTGAACACTTACTTCATAACCTTCTATAATCACCGCACTAGGAGTTAAATCTATATAAAGCTCATCATCATGATTGTAAAGTTCATCATTATAATGACTTACTTGATTGGGATTATCACCTGATCTAACCCAATAAACATTTACATTCGCGGTACAATTAAATTCAAGTATCTCCTCAATAAACCCATTAGCATAAATTTTAACCTGTCTTTCAAACAAGTTTCCTCCCCCGCTCATTCCTGAAGGAATTGCCTGTTGGCCTGGGCCAAAGACAAGCTCATAGGTATCTGTAAAACCTCCTGGATAATCCACAACAATTGTTTCACTGTAACCTGCCGGAATGGCCGAACAAGAAGTGATTCCACTGCGAGCTAAAATCCCTCCGATACCATTGGCCCCCATAATTTCACGTAAATCATCAAGGGCCGAATAATTTTCATCTCCTCCTGTCATGGTGGAACGGTTAATAAAACCGGAGGCCGGTTTTCCAATAATGTCATAAACTATTTTTTTAAAATTTGAGGTATCAGCAGAATTACTTTGCGATGTTCCTGGCGATGGAGAAAAACAGCTCGTACTGCCACAACTAAAGCTAGAGAGACGATTTACAAAAGGAAGGACGGAAACGGCCGTAAAGCTATCTGGTAAGTAGACTTTATAAAATCCTGGAATAGAATAACGCTTTGTGGAGGGTGTAATATTAATAACTTCTGGAAAAACATTAGAGCTAAACCTTACTTCATCTCCTGCTATTCCTTTCACAAAGTGAAACTTATTGGTATCTTCTTCACAATCATTTCCTGTAAAAAGATTCATTTTTATTTCTCTTCCCAAAGGAAGATTATAAAGAGAAAGATCATAAGTTCTTTCATTCATTTTCGGTGAATCAACTAAATTTAAACAGCTCGTTCCAAGAGAAGGCATTCCTGGTGACTCTTCAATATCACCACGCTTGATATAAGAAGGAAGCTCCAGCGTCATCCCTTTTGAAAATCCTCGACGATTAGGAAGAGTGGCGCAATCGGCTGCATTTGTCAGAACATTGTCTGTCCTTGAGCAGCTAACAATATCAACAGCGGCAAAGCCACCAAAAACTGGAAGAGAGCATTTTGCTGCGCTTAAATTCAATTCAATGCTCTCACTTTCAAGGGCCAGACTTTTGTCTAAGACATCACAATAAACATTTCCTTGAAGTAAACTTGGACCACTCCACGCCATTACCACAAACCGCCAATCCCCTGCTGCTAAATTCAGTCTTGCTTGGGCCAAGCTAGCAGGTGTAACAGGAACAGAGAAAGATTCACCAGGACCTCTCCCCTGTAAGTAGATTCCTCCTGTAAGCTGACTGAGAAGAAGAGAGTTAATTTTAATGGTAGCAGTTACGGCAACCATCTTTTCATTTTTATTGGAACAACCAATCACAAAATAAAATGTCAACAACGCTATAAAAATTCTCATTCTAGAACCCCCGCCCAATGGTAAATGTAAAAAAGTTTTTATCAAAATTCTTATTATAACCGGCCACAAATCCTACGGCCGATAAATTAATTTTTGAAAGATAGAGATAAATACCTCCACCATAACTATGATAACTTACATCGTCTGATTTTCCCCAGTCATAATAGGGTGCGGCCACATAAGATCCATAACTGTATTCTAAAACAGGGATCAAATAATCAAGTCCCAGTGAAATAAAATTATTAGGCCACAGAGATCCACTTTGAATACCGCGCGAACCACGTTTTTGACCAAATTTGTAATTAGAGCGCACATCTGTGTGAATACCTCGATAATACTCCACGCGAAAGGCCAAGGCAGTCTGAAGAAAAATCTCTTTTTCCATATCTAAATCGGCATAGAGGCGATGAGCTTTTTTTGGTGAAGAAGAAAGCTTTTTCGTGGCAAATTCATGCTGGGCCGTAAATTTTAATCCTTCTTGGAAATAATGCTTGTAATCCCACCAATCAATATTCACTTGAGGGCCCACCCAAATTTGATGATAAGATTCAGGTAATTGATAATTGACCACTCTGCTATAAGTAAAATTCTCATCAGAAGCAAAGAGAGCAAGGTTGAGTCTCTTTCCCCAAAAATAGCGCCCTAGGGCCCCAGAGAAATCACGTCCTTTTTCTTTGAAAATATCCACCACTCTTTCACCTTCACGCCGCTCATATTCTTTTTCACGCAAGAAAAGATCGAGTTTCAAGGAGTAGGGAGAATAAAAAAGCTCTTTATCTTTATACATCAAAAAAAGCATTTGATTGAGACCGCCTCCAATATAACCAAGAATTCCTGTTTTCCCGTAACCCATTAAATTCGTCTCAACGGCAAAAAGACCGTAACTTGAAGATCCTTCTTGGCGCTGAAAATAAGGAATAAGCAAAAGAGTCCACTTTTCTTCGACTTCAAGAAGAAACTTCTTTTTCCCTTTTTTTATTACTTTCACCGATGAAAATATTTTATTATTGTAAATACACTGTTCAATGACTTTTTCCTCAGATTTCCCCTCTTCACTTTCTTCCCAACAATCACTAAAAAGATGCTCCAGATAAGATTCTTTCGTTCGCTTATTGCCGCGAACTTCCAACTGGTAGTCACTTTTGGCCTGACTTGGTAGCACCAACAGGACGGAGAAGAAAAATAAAATACATTGAACCATGACGTTTCCCAATCTCTTTTGATGCATTTTTGAAGAAGAAATATTGCCTTTCCTTAAAAAATGACATAAAACCTCTCCCCTAGTCAAAAGAAAAGGGGATCATCACCGGCATTTCGGTGCGGGAGGAAGGTCCGGACACCATAAGGCAGCGTAGCGGGTAACGCCCGTCCACCGCGAGGTGAGGACAAGTGCAACAGAAAGGATGTACGGAAAAGAGGTTAAACTCTTTTTGCAGTAGTGAAATCAGGTAAACTCTACGCGGTGCAAGCTCAAATAGGCCAGTGCTTGAAAGGCGCCTCCTTAATACTGGCGGGTAGAGTGCTCGAAGCTGAGAGTAATTTCAGTTCTAGATAAATGATGGTTGAAAACAGAATCCGGCCTACACCTTCTCTTTTGACTTTTTTTTTCATCCTGCGCACAATAAAGCATGAGCATGCATGAAAACAATATTATTCTCTCTGGATCGCGCTCCATTATTGGACACTACCTTATCCCTCTTCTTCAAAAACAAGGTTACCATCTCCAACTTTACTCACGACAAAACAAAGAAAACATATTTCAAAAAAGCAAAACCTATATTCATCTTGCTCCCATCTGGTCTCTCATAGACATTCTGCCCTCTTTAGAAGGAACGGGCATTCAGCGTATTATCGCCTTTAGCTCTACAAGTATCTTTACCAAAAAAAACTCTTCCATGAAAAGCGAGCAGCTTCTTGTAAAAAATCTTGAAGAGGGCGAAGCTTTTCTTCGCGCTTACGCCAAAAAAAACAACATCCCCTTTACGCTCTTTCGCCCCACTCTCATCTACGGTGATAAAAAGAATCCAGGAAACGCTCCTGCCATGCTTTTAAAAATTATTAAAACTTGCGGTCTTATTCCTCTTCCGCGCAAAACAGGAAAAGGATTGCGCTCTCCTGTCTTCGCAAAAGATCTCGCCCTTGCTGTTTATCAATGCCTTAACGAAGAGAAAACTTTTTTTAAAAGTTATAATTTATCTGGAGGAGAGAATCTCCCTTATAGAGAAATGTTAGAAGGATTTTTTCATTGGACGGGAAAAAAACCGCGCTTTATTTTTATCCCCAAATTTGTCATCTATTCTCTTCTTTATATTCTTGCACGCACAAAGCGCTTTCAAGGTGTCAATAAAGAGATGGTTCATCGGATGCAACAAGATATGATTTTTGATTCAACTGAGGCAAGAAAAGATTTCTCTTATGCTCCTCAAGAATTTAGACTTTCTTTTTGAGTTTACTCTTTTCCATGTTTTTCAAAATTTTAATAAGAGACGTGGCAAAGTTTTCTTTTTCTACGTTAACAGGGCGATAATTAACTTTTTCAGGAAACTCACCAAACTGATGAAGAAATTGATCTTCTGTCAGCTCCCAAACATAATTAGTAATTTTATAATGCGTGATGGCCGTCTTAAATGAAGCGGCCTCTTTTTTATAAGGAATGCGGTTATCGCGCAAATAAGGATATTGCTTAAAATTTTGATCGTCACTTTTAATGACATAAGTGGGCGTTTCAAACTGCCCGGCCAGCCATTTCGACGATCCCTTTTTATAGACGAGAACTTTTTCATTTTTGCGCACAAGAATGCGAAGAAGTTCTAGCTCATAAGATTTTTTCTTTTCTTCGCTAGTATCCCTCCATGATTTTAGACGATTTTAAC